>CBFDDM010000012.1:0-43489 GCA_965603565.1 uncultured Anaerolineales bacterium
CGTTCGCCCAGGAAAGAATGGCATTTTCCGCCATCGACGCCCCAAAAACGATTTCTGGCCGAACATGCTCGCCATTTCGCAAGACTGTCAGCATAGTTCTAACCTGCGATACCATTTTCCCCTGTCGCCCAATCTGATAAGCGGCCTCCGCGGAAGCCTGCGCATCCACGCTTATCCCGAAATCGGAAGGGGCCACTTTCCAGGATCTCTCCGCAGATGGGACCTCAATCAAGAGGATTGTCATATCTTCATTGAGAGCAGTTTGAATCGCGTGCGCCGCCGCCTCCTGTGAGCGACCGCCAACATCGACAGATGCAACCTTAACGCCGGGCAAGATCGTTCCGGATGATTGGAAATAGATATAGGAGCCAACCGTGAGAACCGCAGGTGGTAGGCTGAAGGCGAAAATGCCGAGGGCGAAAACGATAAGCGCGCGTTTAAAGGCCGTGTACATTGATCCTCTATATATGACTGTCGGTCGAAACAAGCTCATCCATCCACAGAAGTAGATCTCCGCAAAAGGACGGCTCCTCCCACAGTCTCATGGGTTGCAAGTCGACTGCCACGCTACCCGCGTTCCCAAGGATTTTGCATCGTCTGGATCAAGATCGGGGTGCCGATCTTGACATTAGGACGCCGGGTGACAAGGAAAAGGGCCAGATCTGCGATATCCTCTGGATACAGACATAGATCCTCATTCAGCCCTTCGCTGCCCTGCGTCATCTCCGTGACGACCATGCCGGGACAGATCGTATCGACTCTTATGCCAAGATCTTGATTTTCTCTTTGGATATATTCTGACAGAGCATTCAGTGCGTGTTTTGAAACTCCATAGGCGCCACTTCCGACATAATGACGCAGAGCGGATTCGGAGCTGATATTCAATATATGCCCTCCGCCCCTCGACCGCATACCGGGCAGAATCGCCCGGGAAAGCAGGAAAGGGCCTCTGAGATTGACAGCCAGGATTTGGTCCCATGTTTCCACAGACTGCTCATGTATGTGTTTGCCGCCTGAGATGCCGGCGTTATTCACCAGCAACGTAATCGTCCCGAAATGCTCCTGTGTCCTCGCCACGATACGGTCGACATCCGCCTCGATCGACACATCGCCGGTCACCCCCAACCCTTTAGCTCCACTCTCCTTTATTTCCTCGAGAACGGTTTCAAGGGGATCTTCCCTGCGCCCACAGATGACAACTCTGGCACCCGCCTGAGCGAATTTAACCGCAATGCTGGCACCGATTCCGCTGCCACCGCCACTGATCAGACAGACCTGGTCAACCAATTCGTTCATTGGAATCTCCTTGTTGTAGGACCTTCGTCGACTGGCAAACTTCTTGAACGAAGGTTATTCTACTCCTGTTAGGTAAGCAACATCCTTTTCAGGGATGATCAGAGTGGTAGGAGCTGGGAAACATGGCGAAGAAAACGATTGGCTACGTCGAATTGGCATGGACATGTCCACGCTGCGAGACTGAGAATCCAGGCCCACGCATATTCTGCACAGGCTGTGGCGCACCACAACCCAATGACGTGCAGTTCCACCAGTTGCATAACGCCATCCTGCTCACCGAGGAGGCCGACATCCGCAAGGCCAAGGCGGGGCCGAATGTCCATTGTCCCTACTGTCACGCCCGTAACCCGGCAGATGCCGATTTCTGCGGGGCATGTGGTGGCGGGCTCGCTGATGCAGAAGCGCGTGAAAGCGGGCGTGTTGTGGACGCGTTTCGCGAGGAAGAAGGGCTGGAGAAGGAATGCCCGCACTGCGGCACTCTGAATACTGCCGCTGCGTTGGAATGCTCCGGATGCGGTGGGAGTCTGGCGATAAGGACGCCGGAGCCCGGGACGGATAGAAGCAAACCCGCTTCGGTGCGCAAGGGGCTCCCGAAATGGGCCGGTATGGGCTGCCTTGCGATCTTCCTCACCGGCGCAGCGATCCTGTTATTCAGCTTGCTCAGCAAAGAACAGCTCACCGGCACCGTTCAGGAAGTGGAATGGTCGCATTCCGTTCCGATCCTGGCACTAGCACCGGTTGAGAGAGAGGAATGGCGCGATCAAGTACCCGCCGAGGCGGAGAACATCCGCTGCAATGAGGAACTCCGGGAGACGACCGACACAGCCGTCCCGGGGGCGGTCGAAATTTGCGGGACACCGTACACGATCGATGAAGGCAGCGGGTACGGAGAGGTCGTTCAGGATTGCATCTACGAGGTCTACGACGAGTTCTGCTCTTACACAATCATGGACTGGTCGGTCATCGACACCTTCACGGTAACCGGCTCGGATCTCGACCCGTACTGGCCCGAACTAGCGCTTGAGGCGGACCAACAAACGGGAGAAGGCGAAGCCGAATACGTTGTCTTCTTCGATGCCGGTGGCGAAAGCCACCGCTACTACCCTGACGATGAAGTAGAATTTACCCGCTTCATCCCGGGTTCAACATGGATTATCGAAGTGAATCAGCTCGGGGGCGTCTCGGTGCTCGAGCCAGACCGCTAGAAGGTGGCAAGGTCTAAAAATGACAGAGAAAGTATATTTCCAAGATCACATGCCCGGAAATGTCTGCTTCGGTTGTGGCGCAGAGAATCCGGAAGGTTTGCAGATAAAGAGTTTCTGGGATGGTGAAGAAGCCGTATGTATTTTCCACTCCGAGCCGAAATATCATGGCTGGGAAAGGGTTATGAATGGTGGGATCCTGGCGACGCTGATCGATTGCCACTGTATGGGGACGGCAATGGCTGCTGCTTATCGAGAGGAAGGTCGTAGTCTCGAGAGCAAGCCCTACTATCGATACGCCACGGCTGAGATCACCGTGCGCTACCTGAAACCAACTCCAAATGATCGTCCGGTCGAGCTGCGCGCCGAGGTTCAGAAAATTGAAGGGCGCCGGGTCTGGTTGACATGCGATGTCTTCGTTGACGGTATCAAGACGGCGGAGGCTGAAGCTGTGGGCGTTCGCGTTCTTGAAGGTCAACCTGACGAGGGAAGTATCTTCAGATAGAACCTACAGGCTTGGAGAAGCTACTAGTTCTCGAGCTGGTCAGGAAACCCGCGACCTTTTATACCGATAGGCGGTATGTCCGATAGCGCTTGTAGACACTGGCTCCCAATCGATCGGCTAGCCCGGGCGTGTACGGATTATCTTCAGAGGTCAGCGATAGATCCGCCCATTGGTAACCTTTCCCCGCTGCCCGCCTTGCCATTTCATCGAACATCAAGACCGCCACACCTGTTTGCCAGTATGCTGGCAGCACAAGCACGCTCTTGATCGCCAGGCACTCATTTTGCGCGCGCATGTGCCACCACAATTTCAAGTAATCCCAGGGTTTTCTCAATCCATTGGCATGAATGAGCGCTTCATTCAGGTTTGGGATCCCGGGAAACCATCCCACCGGGTGACCATCCACTTCTGCAAACAGGATCAACTCGGGGTCTGCAAAGGACCTGAAAGGCTCCATGGTCGCCTGCAGCGCTTCGCGCTCCCAGCCAATATGGTCGGGAAGGTGCTGAAGCGCTGGATTGATCAATTCGTAAACTCGATCGACCTCATCACGCCAATTCATCAGGTCCGCGCCGCGAACATTCACCCAGCCTCTACGGCGCATCCGATCAGCCAGGCGCCTCAGCCGGTGACGTTCCTCCGATTCATCCTGGATCGGGATATCAAAGGCGAGATTATCGCCTCTCGCCTTCCAGAAACCATGGCGCTCGAAGAAACCCTGGTAGTAGGTTGGCGTGTGTCCGCATAAAATTGCCGGCGGGCGATCGCGCCCGTCGATGAGCACGCCGTAGCCATTCTCGTAATCCAGGTCGAACGGTCCAAAGAGCGTGTCGAGGCCTCTACCCCGGGCCCACTCAATCACCGCCGCGACCAGCGCCTCGAATACCTCATCATCCTCGATACACTCAAAGAACCCAAAGATACATTCCTTCAGATTGCGGCGCGTATTTGTGGCGAAGTCTTCACCCGCACAAATCGTCCCGACGGGCTCTTGCCCTCTCCAGGCGATAAAGCACTCCGCCTCGCCACGCTTCAGAAAAGCGCTTTTATCAGGATCGATCCGCTCAGCGCGTTCCGATAGAACGGGCGGAACCCAGAGTGGGTCGCCCTTGTAAATCTTCCAGGGAAACTCGAGAAAGATTTCCTTCTCATGCTTGCTCTCGATCGGCCGCACTTCAATCGAACTCATTGAACCTCCAATGCAGGCGTTTCAGATCGTTGTCGAATCGCCTTGCGGATTTCGCTGTGCCTTTCACGGCTGAGCGGATACCGCAGCGCAAAAAGGATCCCGGCGGTCAGCAAAATTGCTGGTATTGGACCGATGGCGATGCGTATCCCCAGCATCGTGCTGGCTGGCTGAATCTCCGCGTTAGGAACATATCCGGTGAATTCCAGCAGCAGAAGCACCATCGGCACCGCAATGGCTGAGGCGATTTTCTGTGTTAACGTGACGAGACTGTAGAACATCCCTTCATGCCTCTGCCCGGTCTCATACTCATCCCATTCGATTGCATCAGGAATGATCGACCAGGGCAATACGTGTGCAGCTCCTACACCAATACCGGCAAGGATACACAAACCGAAAAGCACAGGCATGCTTGTCGAGGGATTCAGGGTGATCAGCACAATTTGCACGACCGCCCAAAACGCCACTCCGACGATGTAAGCCCGACGTTTATCCCACTTTCTGGAGGCATATTCCCAGAATGGCAGCGCGATGATGGCGGCGACAAATATCGAGCCCATCAAAATATCACTCTGCGCTTCACGTTGGACGATGTACTTGAGGAAGAAAAGCAGCGTTGTCTCCAGGATCGATATGCAGACCCAGGTAAACAAGAAAATGACCGCCCCGAAGACAAATGGCCGGTTCTTGAAGGCTGCGCGCAGAGATGGCAGCAGTTTGGGCCGGCTGAGCTCCATATTGTGCTCACGCTCCTTCGTACCGGCGAATGTCAGCAGGAGCGGTATCATGCTGATGCCCGAAAAAATCACACCCATGATGAGCACACGGTCAGCGTTACCCGGACGGAAGCCTCCAATGATCATCAGGGGAATCGTGAAAGCAAGCAGACTACCAAAGATCGAAAAGAACATCCGGTAACTTGTCAGTGCCGTGCGCTCATCATAATCAGTGGTGAGTTCCGGTGTGAGCGCGAAATAGGGCATATAAGCGAAGGTCGCCATGGTATCGAACAACAAATAGGCGAAGCCATAATAGACAGCCAAACCTAACTGAGTCTCAATCGGAGGCCGCCACCAGAGCATCACGAACGCCAGTGCAAAAGGCAGTGCACCAAATAGCAGGAAAGGGCGCCGCCGCCCCCAGCGTGTGCGAGTCCGATCTGAGATGTGCCCTATGATTGGGTCGTTGACGAAATCCCACACTCTTCCAGCCAGGATCGATCCGGCTGCAATGCCTGGCGCAAGGCCGACAACGTCGGTCAGGAAAATGGCGAAGTATACACCCAGGATCGTCGACGTCAGGCTGAAGCCGATATCCCCGGCTCCATAAAGTAATTTGGTCTTTCGAGAGAGTGTGTTGTCCACGCGTATAGGTCTCCTTGTTCAAGGAAATCAAACTCAATCGTGATATTGAGACAACCTCAATATGAATAACACCTATAATGACAACAGGATCCTGATTGTATACAGTTTGGTCGATGTGCACACGCAGGCGTTGACTAAAAATAATTCCCGCTACACTTGGCAAAGGCTACTTGCTGGGTTAGTGTATTGAGCGTTGACCCAATGGCGATATCCTATCTGTGAACTGTGACTACTGACGGCATCCTTGTTCTGACCATCGCAGCGATTACATTTCTGCTGCTCATCAGCGAGCGCGTGCGAGTGGACGTTATTGCTCTGCTCGTGCTTGGAGCGCTTGCCCTCACCGGCCTTGTAACCCCGGACGAGGCCCTATCTGGATTCAGCAGCCCGGCGGTTGTGACCATCTGGGCGGTTTTTATCCTGAGCGGCGCGTTGAGCCGCAGCGGTGTCGCAAGCCATATAGGACAGCAAGTTCTGAACTTTGCAGGCGATGGTGAGGTCCGCCTGATCATCGGCATTATGCTTACCGCAGGTCTTATGTCAGCATTCATCAACAATGTCGGTGCGACGGCTTTGCTCCTGCCTGTGGTTATGGATATCTCACGAAAAACTAACCGCCCACCCTCCCGCATGATGATCCCACTTGCATATGGTTCGCTTCTGGGCGGGATGACCACACTGATTGGAACCCCAGCCAACCTCCTGATCAACGACGTTCTGGTTGAACTTGGCTACCCACAATTCCGGCTGTTCGATTTCGCCCCTCTCGGGCTGGCTGCACTATTCGGCGGCATCATCGTAATGATCTTTATCTCTCGCCACTTACTGCCAACCCGAAATATCGAAAAAGAAGCCACGCGTCCTTTTGTCGAGGAGATCAGTGACCTGTACGATGTCGACGAACGTATGTTCCTACTTAATCTCCACAGCGAGTCCGGGCTGATCGGCAAAACGCTGGTAGAAAGCCGGCTTGGAGCGGCGCTCGGTATCAATGTCATCGCAATCAATCGGGAAAGCCGATCTTTGCGCTCGCCTGACCCGTCTACGCAGATACGAGCAGGAGACGAACTTGTCGTAGAGGGTCAGCTTAACCTGCTGTATTCGCTCCAGTCTGAGAAGTTGCTTAACATATCATGGGAGCAACCCGATTTGAGCGTGCTCTTTTCCGAGAAGGTGGAGCTGGTCGAGGCGACGATTGCGGAGGAAGCTGCGCTGGCTGGAAGCAGCCTCTTTGACGTCGACTTCCGTGACCGATTCCCGGTCAATGTTCTTGCGATCCGTGCTGAGGGAACAGTTCAGAGGACCAATTTACAGAATGTGCGTCTGAATGCCGGTGACGCACTCTTGCTGCAAGTCCCCCACCAGGAAATGGAATCACTCCACAAGGCCGCTGATTGGAAGCGCGTCGAAATCCTTTCTGAAAGCGACGTGCGATCACGCTATCAACTGGATGAGCGTCTTCAAATCATGTCCGTACCCAATGATTCGAGCCTTGTCGGTTTGACACTTGCGGAGAGCCGTCTGGCTGATGCGTTCGGTATTTTGGTTCTTGCGGTTCGTCGAGACGAGCAGCACTTTATCTTCTCACAACCGGATTACCAGATCTCTGGCGGGGATGAATTCCTTGTAGAGGTTTGGCCTGAGGACTGGAAAACATTGCAGGCGCTGATCAATCTCGAAATCGAAGCGGAAGAGAAAGAGATCCCAGACCTGGATGATCTGCAAAGCGAGTCGATCGGCATCACCGAGGTTGTGCTCTCGCCACACACTTCGTTAGCGGGAAAGACCCTAAGAGAACTTCATTTTCGGGAGAAATACGGCCTGAACGTGCTCGCGATCTGGCGCGGCGGTCGGCCCTACCGGTCGTATCTACGCGATATGGCGCTGAAATTTGGCGATGCGCTGCTTTTACATGGTCCGCGCAGCCGTCTTGAGTTGCTCAATACCGAGCAGGATTTCATCGTGTTGGCGGAGGACTCGCGTCGTGCTTACCAACCCGAAAAGGCACCACTCGCCTTATTAATCATGGGACTTGTGCTTGCCTCTGTTCTGCTCGAAATCCTGCCCATTGCCATAGCCGCAGTGATAGGCTCGGCGTTGATGGTGCTGACCGGTGTCCTGAATATGGAAGACGCCTATCGCTACATCGATTGGAAATCGGTTTTCCTCATTGCCGGGATGTTCCCTCTGGGCATCGCCATGCAGAATTCAGGCGCGGCTGACACCCTGGCTCAGTATGTCGTCACAGGCGTGGGGGAGTATGGTCCCCCCGCAATCATCGCAGCACTATTCTTGCTCACCAGTCTGCTCACGCAAATTATGCCTAACCCGGCAGCGGCAGTACTGATGATCCCGATCGCGATCGGAATGGCCGCTCAGGTGGAACTCTCTCCGGTCTCGTTTGCGATGGTGGTTGCGCTGGCTGCTTCCACCAGTTACCTCACCCCGATCGGACACCCAGCCAACAGCCTGGTGATGGGACCGGGCGGGTATCGTTTCGCCGACTACGCTCGTTCTGGTTTCTTCATCTTATTAACCGTTTTGTTAATCTCGGTATTCCTGCTGCCCTATGTCTGGCCGTTATGACGAATTGGAGCTTATGAAGTATGAGGCCATTAATTGATTTTCTTCGTAAGGTGCTTTTCACAAGCCCGAAATCGAGCAGCGGTCTGATGCCGATCTACGTGCGCTGTGACAGCTGCGGAGAAGCGCTGGTGACCGAGATCAACCTTCAAAACGATTTGAGCGTGGATTACGGAAGTTCATCAAAACGGGATCGCTATCACGTGCACAAGACAATTACAGGCTCGAATTTATGCTTCCAACGCATTGAAGTAGAGCTTGAATTCGATGCGCGCAAACGATTGATCAGCAAGAAAATTAGCGGTGGCACCCGAATTGATGAAGAGGAATTTCAACGGCTAACTCAATCAATGCCGGATTCGAGTTAGCCACAAAATAAGAAACCGGCGCTCGGTTGAAGCATCGAGCGCCGGTAAATATCCAGCCTAGCACATTGAATTAATCATCTTGGGCCCACGGGGGTGGACCTTTTTCCTTTTCACCAGGGAGATCCGGACTACCTCTCCAATCAGAGTTTCCCGGTAGGTCGGCTTCCTTGTCCTTATCTTTTTCGGGTTTATTTTGTCCAGGCGCATTCTCGCTGGGATGCCCATCACCGTGTACGCTTTCCAGCACTTCCCGGCTGTGTGATGACTTCTCGAGCGCGTTCTGCAGTGCCTCCCGCGCCGGCTCTGGTGCATTCTCCATCACGCCCTGAAGAACCTGGATGTGGTTGTCCAGTCGGGTCTGCAGATGATCGAGCGTGCCCGGCTGGAATTCGTCGTTCTCCTCGGTCAACATCTCCAGCTCATCAAGTCTATGCTCAAAGCCTTCAAGTGCTGCCGGCAGATCATCCAGTCGGTTTTGCGCGATGAGCTCTTCAGCCTCTTCCAATCGTTCTTCGGCAAACCTGGCCAGGAGTTCCTGATCGCCTTGTACGCTAAGCGAGAGCGAGAGCTTCAACTCTTCTCGCGCTAGTTTGACACCATATAGCGTGTCCCCCGGCAGCGAGGAGGCCGAAGCGCTAACGACACCGATGCCGCTGACCAACAATGCCAGGACGAGCGCCAGACTGGCCAAGACATATGCGGGGCGTAGATACCATCTGGAGTGTCTGCGTGGCTTAACCGGCTCACGCCTCCGGCTGGATGGCTTGCGCGCCTGCATTCGGTTCATGATGCGCTTACGCGAGTTCAACTTGAAATCAAGTCGAGGTGGATTAGGTTCTAGACGAGAATGCATCTCTGAGCCGAGGGACAGAAGCGGCCCGAGCACCTGGCGATATTCTGCATAGTCGTCCAAGCATTGCTCGACCGACCAACCCTCGGTCTGCATCTTTGTGAAGCACTCGTCTACTAATCGATCTAAATCACGATTCATATATAAAATCAGCCTGTTTCTTCAAGGCTTTCATCGCCCGATGCAGCAGCACCCTGACTGCCCCGTCACTGCGATCCAACCACTCAGCAGCTTCAGCCGTTGGAAGCTGCATGAGCACACGCAGCCTGATGACCTCCTGGTACTCTTCGGGCAGCTCATTCAGCGCCTCTTTGAGTACCTCTATACGCTCCATCTCGATCGCCGACTGTTCTGAGTTCGCTGCGCTTGATTCCTGGTTCTCAATCCGCTGGAGGGGGATATGGTCTTCCGATTGTCGGTAATGATCAACCAGAAGATTCCTTGCCACCTGATAAAGGTAGGCTGAGAACAGATGACCGCGCTCTTCATATGTATCGAGCGATTCGAACGATCTCAGGAACACCATCTCGGTAATGTCTTCGGCGATACGCTCCTGACCAACCCGGGATCGAATATACCGGAATATACGGTCCAGGTATCGCTCATATAGTTGACCGAAAGCTTCGACCTCACCACTTTGAGCACGCGTGATGAGTTCGGCGTCGGTCTCAGGTGTTCCGCTAGTCTCATTCATGATAACGATAAATCATAAGGAATGTTACATAATTGATGAATGCAATGTAAGACCCCAATTTTCCTATACAAGCCAGGATCCTGAACGAAAATGTAGACAATACGACCCGGAAAAAGGTCGTCAGAATCGTGCACAGCGAATTTTATCTATTGCGAGAAAGTTCCCATCAATTCAGAACGGGCAAGAGTATGATCACGAATCGCTTCGCGAAGCTCTTCGCTCGTAGCACCAGCCTCTAGATCCAGGTTCGAATCGAGCGCGAACAGATAGAAGAAGTAGCGGTGAGTACCACTGGGCGGGCACGGTCCACCATAATCCGTCTCGCCCCAACTGTTCGTTCCGACCTGCGCTCCCGCTGGCAGTCTGGAACGCGCTCCAGAAGCAGCCTCGAGACTGCGCACCTCGGCTGGCAGGTTGTAAAGCACCCAATGTGTCCATGTACCCCCTGGCGCATCGGGGTCCTCCATGATGATGGCAAAGGAGGCAACGCCGCTCAAATCATCTTCCCAGCTAAGCGGAGGTGAGATGCCCTCACCGTCACAAGTGAACCTCTCCGGAATACTGCCTCCTGCCTCGAAAGCACTGCTTTCGAGTTCAACCCTCGAAGCCGGGCGCTCCGCTCCGGTTTCAGTAATCTCTGAAGCAGTCTCAATCGGTTCTGGAGGCGGCTCGGTAGATTGAGCCGGTGGGCTGCATGCAGCTGCAATGGAAGAAAACAACAAGATACTCAAAACAGCCAAGGTAAGAAACCCTCGACGAAAAGGAACCGGAAAAATAGAACACAGCATCGGATCTGACACATCAACCTCCTACGTTAATCCAAGAGCATCCTAATGGATCAACCTCTACAGTGTTTAAGTAAATCGATCCAATCAAGGCGCACCGCATAACATGAATACTGGAGTAGTAATCATAGCATCCTTATCCTATTCAATATTCGTTCAAGATCATGGCAGCCTCTCAGCTATCCATACAAAGAAACGATCGCCCTTCCAGGCGATCTGCTTGATTCGGGTTGGTTATCCTATCCACTGAAACCAAATGGGGGCTAGTGCTATTGCTTAAGTTTCATCCGCCTCAACAACCTGAACACCCCTCCAGAAGGCTACATATCCTTTGATTTTTGCAGCCGCCCCGCTTGGATCAGGGTAGTACCACGCTGCTGCCGGATTTCGTTGGCCAGTCACATTAATATCGTAATATGAAGCCTCGCCCTTCCAGAAACAACGTGATTTCCGATCACTGGGCTCTAAGTATTCTGAATTAATTGAGTCCGAAGGAAAATAGTGGTTACCTTCAACGACGACTGTCTCACCGCTTTCGGCGATAACCTCACCGTTCCACACAGCCTTGACCCTCATCTTTAACCTCCACAAACACTAGATCAAAATTTTTCAGCTCCCCCTCTTATATTAGATGCTGCTACCCGATGGTATCTTACGAGTAGCTTCGTTGACGATCACAGGAGAGATGGCACATTGCACCGGCTGAAGACATTCCACTACAATTGCCTCACGTTGCATCGAAATGAGTGATATGGACTGGCGCATTCCACTCCCTCCCATTAGGGCTATCAATCCAATACCTGCTGTGCACAACCGGCAGCAGGTTTATTACCTGCAGGATCCGCTGCAGTTATCCGAAACATCGATACTGATCCCACAGGAACTGGGCGCGATCTTCATGCTATGTGACGGGACCCGAACCGTTCAGTCGATTCAGTCTGCGCTTCGATCAATCTTCGGCATCCAAGCTTCGTCGGAGGAGTTGAAACAGCTCTTCCAGGCTCTCGATCATGCCTTCTTGCTGGATAATGCACGTTATCAAGCCGCATATACTTCCACGCTGCAAAAATTTCGAGAGGCCCCATCCCGACCGGCAGTTCACGCAGGAGTTTCCTATCCCGCAGATCCCGATGAACTGGTTAAATTGCTGCGTAGCTTCAATCAGGATCGCGATCAAGATGCAAATGGAACAGCGATTCGCGGGCTCATCTCGCCACACATCGATTTTGCCCGTGGTGGCCACACGTATGCTCGCGCATGGAACACACTGAAGCCTTTCATCAAAGATATCGAACTCGTAATTATCTTTGGAACAGATCACCACGGAGATGGTGAGATATTCAGCCTGACCAGGCAGGACTATGCCACACCGTTTGGTACCCTGCCGACGTTCCAGCCAGGCGTGGATTTGCTGGTTGATATCTTCGGTGAGCAGTCTTCGTTCTCGGGAGAGCTCAGGCATCGCAGTGAACATTCCGTCGAGTTCTCTACTGTGTGGCTACATTACATGCGGGATGGCGAGCCCTGCCCCGTTTTGCCGGTGCTCTGTGATGCTCTCCCCGTTAATGATGACGCTGAGTCACTTCAACCTGGATCCGACCCCATGTTGACCGAAGCCATTGATAAACTGAGACATCTGATGGAGACAAAAAGGACTATGGTAATCGCTGCGGGAGATTTATCACATGTCGGACCGGCTTTTGAAGGCAAACCCGTGCGGGGCGATGATCTGGAGGATCTCTCCAGGATAGATCATGCCTACCTCCAGAAGATTGAGCAAGGTGATGCAGCGGAATTTCATCGCATGATTCTGGCAAATGGCAACCATACGAATGTATGTGGTACGGCACCATTCATCCACACGCTCAACATGCTAAGCCCTGCTAACGGAGAACTGCTGGACTACCAGCAATGCATTGCCGACCCACATGAAACCTCCTGGGTCTCTATCTGCGGCATGCACCTTTACTGATCGTGCCAAACCAGGGGTTTGCTGGTCCTTTGACGGCTTCCCTCTTCTACCAGCGAATTTATCAGTGCTCACAGCCAATTCGCCAGATAAATCCCGCTTCACCGATAAAATCATCAGCCTCTGGGGGGCCCCAGGAACCACGTTCATATGTATAGACCGGGGATTGATCCGGGTTCTCATCCCACGCGTTTAAGAGTGGATCGACGATCGCCCATGCAGCCTCAATCTCGTCACTGCGTGTAAAAAGTGATGGATCACCGATGATTGCATCCAAAAGCAGACGCTCATACGCGTCCGGCAGCGGCTGCTGACTGAATGTTTCTCTAAAGTGAAAATCCATATCAACAGAGCGCGTTGCCTGCTGTGAATCTGGAACTTTGGTCTCAAATCGAAGGTGTATGCCTTCGTCAGGCTGAATACACAGCGAAATGAAGTTTGGGGTTAACTCGTAATCCCTCGGCAGCGGGAACATCACATGCGGCGGTGGCTCAAATTCGATCACGATCTCGCTCGCCTTCTCTTGGAGCGCCTTGCCTGATCGCATATAGAACGGTACGCCCTGCCAGCGCCAGTTATCGATATAGATCTTCAGGGCTGCATACGTTGCAGTCCGGGAATCATCGGCAACGCCTTCTTCTTCGAGATAGCCCTCATATTGTGCCCGAACGCTGTTTGCAGCATCCAGCTCACGAATCGCCCGCAGAACTTTCACTTTTTCGGTCCGGACAGCGTCAGCATTGAACGCTGAGGGAGGTTCCATAGCGACAAGCGTGAGCAGCTGGAGGAGGTGATTCTGGAACATATCACGGACCACCCCAGCGTCATCGTAATAGGCGGACCGGTGTCCGACGTCGACGTCTTCACTCACCGTAATCTGCACGTGGCTAATGTAGTTACGATTCCAGATAGGCTCGAAGATCGTGTTTAAGAAACGGAAATACAGGATATTCTGAGCCGTTTCTTTGCCGAGGTAATGATCAATCCGATAAACCTGATCCTCGTTGAAGACGGAGTGAATAACTTCATTCAATTCATGGGCTGACTCGAGGTCCTCACCGAAGGGCTTCTCGATGACTACCCGTCGCCACCCCGTACTCTCCTCAGCCATATCTGCTTCACCCAATTTGCGCACAATTTCCGGAAACAGAAACGGTGCCGTTGCCAGGTAATAAAGACGGTTCGAGGGATCGCTTTCAAGATCTTCAAGAAAGGCGTCGATTTTCCCGTAGTCTTCCAACTCCTTCGCGTTGCCTTCAAGGTAAAACACGCGTTTGGAGAATTCTTTCCACTGCTCTTCAGGGCATTCCATGCCCGCCAGCTCGAGCACTCCCTCGCGCAGTGTTTCACGGAATTCCTCATGTGAATATTCAGTGCGGGAAGTCCCCACAACGAAGAACTCATCAGGGAGCCTGTCCTTCATGAATTGATTGAACAAGGCCGGAATGAGCTTTCGATGCGTGAGATCTCCAGAAGCACCGAATATCGTGATCGTGGTCGTACCTGCATCCAAATCCGATGTCATGCGACTTTCATTCCCTTCACATAGTGCAATTTTCGAGTGGCCTGATCAGTCCCTATCCTCTCTGACCTCATGGCCGCCGAATTGGTTTCTCATCGCGGCAAGCATTTTTGCCGAATAACTCTCCTCCTGCCGGCTCGCCAGGCGCATCATCAAAGAAAGCGTGATTACCGGTGCCGGAATATCGAGATCGATCGCCTCGAAGACAGTCCAGCGCCCCTCCCCGCTATCGGGGACGTAATCGTCGATACGTGCCAGGGATTGATCCTCCTTAAGCGCATCGGCTGTAAGATCGAGGAGCCAGGAGCGGATCACGCTGCCAAAACGCCAGATCTGAGCGACGTGCTCGAGGTCAAGCTCAAACTCTTCCTTTGCACGCATCAGCTCAAAACCTTCAGCGTAAGCCTGCATGATGCCATACTCGATTCCATTGTGGATCATCTTGACGAAATGGCCGGCTCCATTCTTGCCTACATGGCCCCAGCCTTGATCGGGTGCTGGCGCCAACGCCTCGAATATTGGCTTGAGACGTTCAACAATATCGGCGTCGCCACCAACCATCATTGAGTATCCACCCTCCAGCCCCCAGACGCCGCCGCTCGTGCCCACATCGACATAAGCGATGCCTTCTTCGCGAAGTTCCACTGCACGACGGATCGTATCCTTGTAATTACTGTTGCCCCCCTCAATGACGATATCGCCCTCATCCAGGATCGCTTTCAGATCACCGACGACTTGTTCGGTTGGGTTGCCCGCAGGGACCATGCTCCAGACGATGCGAGGCTCGGTAAGTTTTCCGACCAATTCCTCCAATGAACTCACGCTGGTTCCCCCATGCGTAGCCAATTCGTTGAGGTTGTCCTCGTTGCGATCATAGCCAACCACTTCATGCCCGGCCTCAATCAACCGCCGGGACATATTGCCACCCATTTTGCCTAACCCAATCATGCCGATCTGCATGCAATAACTCCTTTTGAACTACAACGATTTCAAATGCTTGATCCCCTCCGGACCGGCAACAATCGCTTCCGAGGCCAGACCTAGAAAGAGGCCATGTTCCACAATTCCTGCCCTGCGCTCCAGCTCCCGCGCAAGTCCATCCAGGTCCTCAAGCGGACCGAAATGACAATCCAGGATGAAATTCCCGCTGTCGCTAATGAACGGTTCGCCGCTTCGCTCAGTCCTTCGCGTTGTGTCAGCTCCAAGTCCGGCCAGGAAATCAACATGAATTTCCCATCCGAACGGCAGCACCTCGACCGGTAAATCAAAACGCGTTCCGAGCTGTTGGGATAATTTGGTGTGATCAGCGACAATGATCTCCCTGCGTGTCGCCTGCGCTACGATCTTTTCGCGCAGCAGCGCGCCACCGCCGCCTTTAATCAGGTTCAAATCCGGATCAATTTCATCGGCGCCATCGATGGTTATATCCACGTGCCCGACATCCTCGAGGCTGGAAATCGGGATGCCCCACTTGCGCGCTTCGCGCTCGATGGAGTCAGCCGTAGGGATGCTACGGATCTCTTCAAGAATGCCTTCCTTAATCTTATCCCCGATCATGTGCAGTGCATGGATCGCAGTGCTGCCGAAACCCAGCCCGACGACCATACCTGATTCGACAAACTGGACCGCGTGCTCACAGGCTTGAAATTTATATTGATCAAGCGGATCTTGAGAGTTGTTAACCAAAGGTCATCCTTCCTGTTCAGAGACCATCTTCTCCACAATCTTTGTGATTTGATCAGGGTCGTCGACGATCCAGCGCTCATCGAGAATGCCCTGCTCGTGGATCTGTTCCTTTGTAAATGGCGTGGTTACAGCAATGCACCACATCCCGGCGTTTAGAGCTGCTTTGACGCCCGAAGGCGAGTCCTCAAGCACTAGGCATTCCCCCTCAGGGACATCGAGTTCGCTCGCGACAAGATGGTAGATTTCTGGGTCAGGTTTCCCTTCTTGCACATCATCCTTCGTGGCGACAAAGTCAAAATCATCCACCAGATCGAGGATCTTAAGGATCCGCTGAGCTTGTTCGCAGCGCGACATGGTCGCCAGGGCAGTTTTGCAACCTTTCTTTCTGGCCGTCTCAAGCACTTGACGGTTATGAGGCCATTGATTACTGATTAGAACTTCTGGATCTGACAGCATCTCTTCATAATGATTCAATCGGATTTGAACGAAGGCTTGCCAGGGAGCATCAACGCCAAACTCGTCCATTTTTTCGCGGGACCTCTCTTCGAGATCGAAACGATCGACCAATGACTTCGCCACTTTGCGCCTGGGAAGTCCAACCACTTCTTTGAACGCTTCAAGGACCTCCTCTTCCCTCACCGTATATGGACAGAGACCCATCACAGCCTTAGCATAAGATATCGCCTTCAGGCGTTCGGTCTTTACGAGCGTACCGTCTAGATCAAAGACCATGGCGCGGATCATAGCTCAGCTTTATTTGCGGTAGCGTGCATACGTTGCTCCTCTGACGACGCCATGCCTACAAAATCGCACGGCTTAATGCATTCAGCGCATCGAGAGGATCATCTTTGTGATGAATGCGAACAACCGACCTTCCCGCGTCTGCCAGCGCCTGTCGATCGCCCAATGCTTGAGCGTCGATCAACGTGTTGAAGGAAATTGCGGAGTCATTCGAGCCGGCCTTCTCAGGGATATCCACGAACGCCTCTTTCTCGTCCGTCAGCTGGATGAAAAGCCCTTCGCCCGCATCACCTTTATGAAGCTGCCCGGTGGAGTGAAGATAGCGGGGACCGTAGCCCAAAGTCGTCGCAAAACCGGTTGCATCACGCATGCTGGACTGAAATGCGCGCAGCACCTCGGTCAACTTTTCCGATGGATCAAGATAGGCTTGAATCGTGACGTACGCGCCGTCTTCTCCCATTCGCAGGAATGATTGCAACGAGGCCTCGATCGATTCACCCACATCGATCTCCTTGCTTGATTCTCCTTCAGGAGCACCGAGAAACAAAGCTGCCGATTCGTTTTCGAACACAGGATTTTCGGCCGGCAGTTCGCCCTGCTCCTGATAAGTGTTGACCATTTCCTTCGCTCGCGCCTTGGCAGACTCTACATTCGGCTGATCGAAGGGATTTATCCCGAGCCAGTATCCAGCGATCGCGGTTGCCATCTCCCAGAGAAAAAACAGACCGCCGAAAGCGATCATATCTTTGACGTCGATCGTAACCACCGGATGCCCGGCATTCGCCAGCGCCTGCATCTCTATCGTGTAAGTATTGTCGTCGCCATAACGCATATGGATGAAAACACGATCAGGACCATAGGCCTTGATTTCACCCAATGGCTCCCCTACCACCGGAAGGATACCCTTGCCTTCCTTTCCGGTGCTCTCGGCGATCAATTGCTCGACCCAATCTCCAAGCGGCTCGATTGCGTCGGTGCTCACCAGCGTCAATTTGTCGCGACCAAGATTGGCTAGAGTGCCCAAGATAGTCCCGAGCACAACACTCTCATTATCGTTCAGGTCAACCTCCGGCAAGGCGGCGTCCCTCATTGAAACAGCATGGTCAAGCAAACCCTTGACATCTATGCCGATGAGCGCTGCCGGCACCAGACCGAAGTATGAGAGCACGGAGTAACGCCCACCGATATTTGGATCGTTGAGAAACACTTCTCGAAAGCTATATTGCTTGGCTACCCCAACCAGCGGACTCTCAGGATCGGTGATAGCGATAAAGTGATCACCAGCAGTTTCCTCGCCGACAGCATGAAGCACCCAGTTGTAGAAATGGCGAAACATCGAGAGCGTCTCAACCGTCGTTCCAGACTTCGTCGCCACGAGAAAAACCGTTTCCTGCCAATTCAGTGACTCGCTTAGCTTTTGAACGGTATCTGGATGCGTGCTGTCGAGGACTTCTAACTCAGGATAATCATCGGCAGATCCGAACGTCCGTCGAAACACATCCGGGGCCAGGCTCGAACCACCCATCCCCAGCAATACGATTTTCTGTATGCCCTCTTCTTTTAGGGAATCCCGGAGAGCCAATAATTTCTCGAGGGACTGAGCCATCAATATTGGAGTATCCAGCCAGCCAAGTCTGTTCGCGATCTCGTTTGGATCCGGAGCCCAGACGGTATGGTCATGCTCCCAGATGCGCTGAAGCACGGATTGTGCTTCAAGCTGTTTCAGCGCACTTTTGATTTCGTCTTCAACTCGAAGAAGCGAGATATCTATCATGCAGGTTTGACTTTCATCTGCTTACATTTTTCATTAATCGAGTCAATCAAGTTTCGATAGGATTTGGCAAAAGCCTCCACGCCAACAATTTGCAGTTTGTCCGTGATTGCGTCGAAGTCGATACCTGCTTCCTTGAGCTCCTTCACTTGCTGCTCGGCGCGCCCGACACCATCCTCGAGAGTAAGCGTGACGCTGCCATGATCAATGTAGCTCTCCAATGTCGACGGAGGCACGGTGTTGACCGTGTGCGGACCGATAAGCGAATCGAGATAGAGCGTGTCTGAGTATTCGGGATTCTTCGTGCTCGTGCTTGCCCAGAGAGGCCTCTGCACACGCGCACCTGCCGAAGCGAGCCGATCCCATTCTTCCCCGCTGAAGATCTGCTTGAAGCGCTTATAAGCGATCTTTGCATTGGCTACTGCGATTTTGCCCTTCAATTCTTCCACCCCGGCGTCCTCGAGCGCCGGGTCAGCAGCTGTGTCTACCCGACTCACAAAGAACGATGCCACGGAGGCGATAGAGTGGAGCTCCTTCCCCTCCGCGAGAGCACGCTGCAGTCCCTTGATATATGCGTTGGCTACTTTTTCGTAATTTGCTAGCGCGAAAATCAGCGTAACGTTGACATTGACCCCGGCTGCGATCAGTTCTTCGATTGCAGGGATGCCAGCGTCAGTTGCCGGGACCTTAATCATAATATTCGGTCGGGCCAGCAGATCAAAATAGCGCTTCGCTTCGGCAATCGTCTCCTGCGTAAGATCAGCCAGTTCAGGGCTGACCTCCAGGCTGACGTAACCATCGATGCCCTCTGACTGGTCGTAGACCGGTCTTAAGAGATCCGCGGCCATCTTGATATCCGTCAGAACGAGCGCTTCGTAAATCTCATCCGTCGAGGCTCCCTGGGATAGAAGCGCCTTGAGCTGCTCGTCATAGTCTGAGCTGCCTGTGATCGCCTTTTCAAAGATGCTGGGATTCGATGTCACCCCAAGCACACCTTCATCTATCAATTCCTGCAAACCACCTGACTCAAGCATTCGCCTCTGAATGTTGTCGAGCCAAATCGATTGACCCAGGTTGGATAGTTTCTTAATGTTGTTCATTGTCTGCACCACCTTTGCTTGAATGGATCGGGAGTTATGAGGTGCCGTAAACCGGGATGCACGCGCCGCAAATTCCCCGAGCTTCGTCAGAAGCGAGAAAGAGAATGACATCCGCCACAGCCGATGGATCGACCCAACGGTCATGGTTTGCATTAGGCATCGCCTTTCTGTTATCGGGAGTATCAATCGTACCCGGGATCACGGCATTCACCCGTACGCCATCTGCCTTCGCTTCTGCGGAGGTGCTCTCCGTGAGGCGCAGGACAGCGCTCTTAGATGCCGAGTACGCACTTGCATTCTTTCTCCCCTCAACCCCTGGACGTGCACCAATATTTACTATTGAACCGCTCCCCTGGCTTCGCATGATAGGGATAGCAGTCCGCGATGTGAGAAAAACTGTCCTTGCATTCAACGCGATCATTTTTTCCCAGATATCCGTCGAAGTATCTTCGACAGGATCCCCCCCACTGTAACCTCCGGCAGCGTTGATGAGCACATCGAGATGCCCGAAATGGTCGACTACCCGATCAAAGCCAATCCGAACCGATTCTTCATCGGTAAGATCAACGGATTCGACCACCAGGTGGTGGCCATTTATGTCCAATTCAGGAAAAAGTTTCTTCATACGACCCTGCCGGTGATCAAAGAGCGCCAGGCGAGCTCCAGTTTTGAGCAGAGATTCAATCAGCGCCTGACCTAAATTTCCAGCCGCGCCGGTGACAAGAATGACTTCGTTTTCAAAAACCATGCGGTAAAAACCTTTCGGTCGATGGCCAAATGAATGGGGCGACTTTCACAGCCTCCCAGACCTGAGATGATTTCATTAGCGATTTTCTTACATAATTAGTATCAGAGGATCGAACTATCTCGATTATATCAGTCGGTGTGTTTTTCATACTCTTGCAGAGGCGCGAGAAAAAACCCTTATCAGGCATCTTTCGACATGTTATAATCCAGCCTTGTCGGGCCATTCTGCCGACCGTGTGGAGAAAAAGTGCACCCATTCTTGGAATGCTACTCCACCCCCTGGAGTACCAAGACCCTGGTCTGAAAGTGCACCCACTCCAGCGAGGCCCACCCGGCAGGGTTACACGGTGGGGCAGGAAGAAACGGTCTTGAGTTTTGCTCAAGGCCGTTTTTATTTAAGATTGCCGCTGACGGATCGGCGCGACAATCTGAAGCGGGTTCATGTAAACAATACGAGAACCTCAATTTCATGGGCATTGGAGGCTACGCTCACGATGAACAGCAGAATAGCGCTTCTTCTTGCGATCACCTCACTCATACTGTCTACCCTGGCTTGTGGTGAGCAGCCTGACGGAACCTCCGAAATCGACTCGGATGCTGGAACCTTCACGGATGAACCATCGGAGACCGAGCAGGCGCGTGTCGATCGGTTGCTCGGCATCGACGTAAATGAGGCCGAATCAGACGACTTCGAGAGCGCTTTCACCCGCGCTCTGGACGTAGGCATCGATTTTGTCAGCCTGAGCATCTATTGGGACGATTTCGAGACCTCGCCGGGGACGTACGAACCAGAGATAAACTGGCTGCAGATCGCGAATAGTTACTATTCCGCCGCCGGGGTCGACCTCTCACTTGTCATCGCCCCGATTGACACCAATGTGCTTCACACTCCGGAAGATCTCAGGGGTGTCGCCTTTGACGATGCCGAAATGATCCGCCGTTTCGAAGCATTCATAGATTACACACTCGGGCAGCTGGACTCGGTAAATCTTGTCTCTATATCGATTGGCAATGAAATCGATGCCTACCTCGGTTCGGATCCTGCGTTGTGGTCTCAATATGAAGCTTTCTACGCTGCGTCCGTGGAGCACCTCCACCGGATGGATCCGGAATATATAGTCGGGACAAAGAGCATGTTTGATGGGCTTACTCAAACGTATACCGATGAGCTTGCCTCGATGAACGTCCACAGCGATGTCATCCTTGTCACGTACTATCCGCTCGAGTCTGATTTCAGCGTCAGAGCGCCTGACACCGTATTCGGGGATTTTGAGAGGGTAACCGCTCTATATGATCAGAACCCAATCTACTTCCTCGAATTGGGCTATCCTTCCAGCGAGCAGCTTGGCAGTTCGGAAGAGCGTCAGGCTGCCTTCATCGAGAATGTCTTCGAAGCCTGGGACCATTATTCCGAATCAATAAGGGTCATCAACATCGCCTGGCTGCATGACATCTCCCAGGATGAGGTAGATTTTTTCGCCGAGTACTACGGATTGCAAAACCGCAAATTCCTCGCTTTCCTCGGATCTTTGGGGCTGATCCACACCGATGGCACCGAAAAAGCTGCATTTGTCGAACTCGAAGAAGAGGCTTCTGCGCGGGGGTGGTGACACTTCCTGCAATCACGATCGTATGGCTGCTTACATGCTTTACGGTGAGCTACTTCAACCCGACTAGCCGCGATGAATGGATTTGGTTTACTCCAATTTCAACTCATCTCTGATCTTGCACTACAATCAGAATGCCGACGATTCTGGGAATTTGTTATTCTGCTAGTGAGGGATCTTAGATGTCGAACAAAAACCTTCCAGCGATAGATAAAATGCGACCCTTAAATCGGCTGCTGTTTCAGCGGGGGTCATTCCGATCGTTCCAGCCCAAAGAACTCGATGACCAGCAAGTCGCTGATTTGCTATGGGCATGTCAGGGTTTGAATCAGCAGGATCGACGCACCGCGCCATCAGCTGGCGCGCTCTACCCACTCGAGATTTATTGGGTCGACCGCGACCAACTCGCTCATTACATCCCGCACCTTCATCAGTTAGACGTTCTCAATCAAGCGGACTTACGCTCGCAGCTTGCCCGTGCTGCGCTCTCACAGGAATTCATCGCGCAGGCACCTGCCACGGTCGTCATATCAGCCGTCTATGAGCGCGTTACAGGCAAATACGGCAAACCGCGTGGGATACGTTATGTGGACATGGAAGCCGGGCATGCCGCTCAAAACGTGCTTCTACAAGCGACCGCGCTGGGACTCGGCAGCGTCCCTGTCGGCGCCTTCCACGATGAGCAAGTTTCCACACTGTTATCGCTGCCATCGGATCATGTTCCGCTCTACTTGCTGCCGGTCGGGTACACTACGAGTTAATGTTGCTTTCTTTATCTGTGTCAGGGCTTGAGCCGACGAATCGCATACGATGAGCATGCAGAGCATTGCCTGGCGGAACAGCAGTCTCTACATCAACCTCAATGCGCTGCGCCTCAGCATCACTCTCGAGCGATCCACGCAGGCGCATGTGTACAACTACGATCTCTCAGGGCGCCCCTGGAATGTGTTTCTTGATGGGCAAATCCATCAACGAGGTCTGGACGGAAAGGTCGTCGCGAAATGGACCAATCCACATACCGGTCGCGGCAGACGCTGGCTGAGCGGGACTGAGGCGGACGCCCTCATTCAGCGGGCTAGCGACTTGCCGGCCGCCATTCTGAAAGATATCCGCTTGGGGAAAATCACGTTGGAGAGCAATGGCAAGCAAGACCTCATCGCGTTGCTAAGCGCCTCAGCCAGCTTCGCATCGCACCGTTCAGAGGAGGAAGTGGCTCGCTTCCATGAAATTTATTCGCCAGTAGGTATCTTGCCACCGGACCAGTACCAGGCCGTCCTGCTGCAGGCGACAGAGGGATGCTCATTTAACGCTTGCACGTTTTGTGAATTTTACAAAGGTCGAGAATTTCATATCAAATCGGAAGAGGATTTTGAAACGCACTCACTCAGGGTGCTCGAATTCCTTGGTGCTGGTTTATCCCTGAGGCGCACAATATTTCTGGGCGACGCAAACGCGTTAGTCATCCCCACAGAACGCATATTGCCCATGATGGACATCGCCGCTAAAATTTTTGACGTTGACGCACTTGGTGGATTCTACGCTTTTCTGGATGGCTTCAGCGGCGAGAGGAAATCAAAACGAGAGTACCAGAAACTGCGGAAGGCAGGCTTGAAGCGCGTCTACATCGGTCTGGAGAGCGGGCACGACCCGCTGCTTCGTTTTCTCAATAAGCCTGGGGATGCAAGCGACGTCTTGAGCGCTGTTCAAAAAATAAAAGCCGGAGGCATACCGGTCGCAATTATCGTTCTACTTGGAGCCGGAGGAGAGAAATTTGCTAGAGGTCATGTCGAAGATACCGCACGTTTGATAAACGATATGAAACTGGACATGCATGACCAGATTTACTTTTCAGAATTGATCGAGTTCGAGGGGTTGCCATATGCGCGCGATGCCTTCCGACAGGAGATCAAGCCGCTGGATTTGCCCAGCCGCCTGACGCAGGCCGACCGAGTCCTCTCCAAATTGAGTTTCAGCACGAGACGGGGCACACCCCATATTAGCCGCTATGACATCCGCGAATTTGTCTATTAAGAATGCAACCGCCGGGGGAGGCTTGATATGAGTCGATTCACCCATGTGATAAAGCGCAGCGGATCTATCGTCCCGTTCAAGAAAGAACGGATATCTAACGCTATCTACCGCGCCGCGGTCGCTGTCGGTGGTCGGGACCGCGAACGTGCTGAGTGGTTGGCAGACCAGGTTGTTGATCAACTCGAGGGCACGCTCCCAACCGATCAAGCTCCACATATTGAGGAAATCCAGGACGCGGTCGAGAAGGTGCTGATCGAGCATGGGCACGCGAAAGTGGCAAAAGCTTACATCCTCTACCGAGATGAACAAGCAAAAAGACGAATGGATAGAGGCAGGAGAGCTGCACAATCGACCGAAAACATCCCCTGGCGCAAGCTCTGGTATGTTCTGGACTGGGCTATTGAGCATGATCTGCACACGATAGATGCGCTTAACAATAGACTCAAAGCCGGCGAGTTCCCGCAGATCGTGCATCAATCCGAGTCCGCCTATGAGGACGATGTCGACACAGCCGCTGAACTGCTCTCGGATCGGGCGCAGGATCTCAAAGTCGTCATCATCAGCGGGCCGTCCTCATCAGGCAAGACCACTACAACGATAAAAATAGAACAGCGGCTTTCAAAGAGAGGTTTGAGGTTTCATCCGATCAATATCGATAACTACTTCTTCGATCTGGCAATGCATCCGAAGGACGAGTTCGGTGATTATGATTTTGAAACCCCTCAGGCGCTCGATCTACCCCTAATCAACGAACATTTGAACGCATTGGCGAGAGGGGAAGAGGTCACCATCCCCTATTACGACTTCAAGACAGGTACCCGCAAGCTGGATCAGAAACCTATGAAGCTTGAACCTGGGGAGATCCTATTAATCGACAGCCTGCATGGCCTATATCCCCCTATGACTGAAGGGATTGGCGAAGAAGTGAAAGGCAAGATCTACATTGAGCCTCTCCTGCAGATGAAAGATTCGGAAGGTGAATATTTACATTGGGCCGATTTGCGCATGATACGCCGCATGCTTCGAGATGCCGAGCATAGAGCTTATGACCCACAAAGAACGTTAGAGCATTGGCATTACGTTCGATCGAGCGAGCTCAGGCATATTATCCCTTACCTGCATTCCGCCGATATCATCATCAATTCAGCGATGCCTTATGAGCTCCCCATCTACCGCACTCGTCTGCTGGATTCATTTGAGAAGTGGACGGAGCAATATCGAGATGACCCCGTTCGCCAGGATGCTTACATGCGCGCGAGTAGAATGTACTCGGTCTTGAGAACGGTCATGCCCGTCGACGATGAATCTCCGATCCCGGCTGATTCCGTGATCCGCGAGTTCATTGGTGGGAGCAAACTTAAATACTGAAGGGGATCATGGATCCGGGAATGATAAATACAAAACGACGCCAGCCTCAATAAGAGTCCGGCGTCGTTGCTGTCAGGGCTCCAGGCGGTGCAAACCTAATAGCCCTGACTTACGCGGCGTTCATTGTAGTGATTTCGGGAACGATGTCAAATGGAGAGAATGTGAATTGCTTCACGAGCAACTTATCTCGAAGCCATTCAAGTATGACCGTTGTATGAAGAAAAGAAATCATCAACGATTGCATTAGGAATGAGGACTGAGTTATGAAAAAAATACATCTACGAACCATGGTCATTGTGTTGATTCTAGCTGCGATATTAGGAGCAGCGGCATTTGCCTTTTTCTTCTTCCGCCAGAATTTAAACCTCACTGCATTTACTTCGGATGCAGCGATCGCCGATGTGAACCTCTCGCCCGGATTTGAAGTGATCGTCTTCGCTCAAAATCTTGAAGGTCCCAGGTTCATATCCTTTGGCCCGAATGGCTCCTTGTTTGTCGCTGAACGTGGAGCTGGTCGGATCATCAGGCTGACCGACAGAGATCGAGATGGCATAGCGGACAGCCAGCAGGTTTTCGAGGCGGATATGGATCGCCCTCACAGCCTCGCATATCACGATGGAGCTTGGTATATCGGGGTACCCACCGGTGTCGTGCGGCTGAACGATACCGATAACGATGGTCAAGCAGAAAACTCTGAGCCTATTGTGAACGACATTCCCGGTTCAGGTCAACACACGACCCGCACGGTCGAATTTCTTCCGGATGGCAGGATGGTGCTGTCGGTCGGATCGAGTTGCAACTCATGTGTGGAGGAGGACCTGCGCCGAGCGGGGATCCTTGTGTATGAGAACGAGATGGGTGAAGGCGGAGAGGTATTCGCCAGCGGCATGCGCAATGCGGTTGGGCTGGCTATTCACCCCGAAACCGGGGACTTATGGGCGACGAACAACGCCAGGGATCTGATGGGAGATGAATTACCACCAGATACACTCCACCAGGTCGTTGAGGGATCTGACTATGGTTGGCCTCAATGTCACGCCGGCGAAATCCCTGATCCGGACCTGGGAGGCCCCGAGGCGTGCCGCGGAGTACCCCAGCCCGCGCTGGAAATACAAGCCCATTCAGCACCACTGGGTTTGGTTTTCTACGATGGAAACACATTCCCGGACAAGTATAAAGGCGGGTTGTTTATCGCCTACCACGGATCGTGGAACCGCACGATTCCGACCGGATACAAAGTCGTCTTCGTCCCTTACCATGATGGGCAGCCGGTCGGAGAAATCGAAGACTTTGCTACCGGCTGGCTTAACAAAGAGACATTCGAGGTTGCGGGGAGACCCGTTGGGCTCGCCGTCGGACCGGATGGAGCGCTTTATGTCAGCGATGATAAAGCCGGGGTGATTTACCGGATCCAATATGAGCAGTCGATCAGCAATTAGACGAGGTTATGTATCGCCACGATCTACAACTGAAAAAGACCGGTTTAGAGTAGAGACAGGCCCTCTACTCGCTTCCGGTTGAAGAGCATCGCAGGCGCTTCAGCGAACGCAGAAGGGAAGAGGATCGCCTGGATACGCGCCCCATAGAGAGGCAGGAACGTTGATTCGCCCTCGAAGATAAACGAACTGAAATCAAAGCGACCACCGGTCTGTATCTCACCAATTAGCTCGAAACCTTCTGAGACGATCCTGACCATATGCGGGAACGGTTTTGTGTAGCCTGCACGGACAACATGCGAGGGTCCTAATCCACCTCGCGAATCAACCAGGATCGCCAGGACTTCCTTCTTAACAAACCACATTTTCGAAAAATTTTCTGCAGATTGATTGACGCGGTGAAGTGGACTCATTTCACCGGAATCGATTTCGATTGAGGACTCTGTGGGCAGATTTATCTGGCTGAACAACCCCTGGGCTCCGACGCTAATCTCCCCCTTGATCCAATGCGTCTTGGTGATTAAATGAACCTGAAGCGGCTGCTTCAACATAATCGCTGGAAGCCTCTCTGGTGTGCTACGATAGCTCTATCATAGCAGAATTTCCAAGCGGATTGACACAAGCGATTGCTCAAAAAACACAGAGGCTCAAATCTGCAGTTTGCCCTCTAAACTGAAGATCCGCATCGTATAGAATGCATTTATGAGCGCCAATTTCACCCGAGAAGTGAAACTAAAAAAGCCGCGTGCCTTGCTCCCGGAGCTTTTTGACCAGGTCAACGGGCTCTGGATCGATGCTGCCAGCGGTGATGGCGTCTTTGCGGAGGTATTGCTGGAGCTCGCCACCCCTGACACTACCGTTGCTTGTTTAGACCTGAAGGATAGGCCCCTCCAACACTGCAAATCTGCAATCGATAATCACGACCATCGCATAGCAGCCATCCAGGCCGACCTCTGTTCGCCCTTTCCCATAAAAGGAGCGGACGGGATTATCCTCGCGAACGCTCTGCATTTCTTCCCCTTTGATGAGCAGATGCAAATATTGAGACGATGTTTCCGAACATTGAAAAAGAGCGGGAAGCTGGTCATCGTCGAGTACAACACAAATCGGCCCACGGGGCCGGTGCCTCACCCCGTACCTTTGGATCGCATCGATCACCTGCTGTTGCGATCAGGCTTTCAGTCACCCAGAATATCAAGCGTTGTGGGCTCTTCTTACCTCGGAGAAATGTATGCCGTCCTAGCAGAGACGAACTCGTCGCGAGCAACATGACGATCCCATTTTGATGCACATCATCAAAGCAGGTAGAATGGTCATCCTGGTTATGAAAGGGAATATTGATGGCTTATCAACCAATTGAAAATTATGCGGTTATCGGCGATCTGCACACCATCGCGCTGGTTGGAATGGACGCATCGATCGATTTCATGTGCTTTCCACATATCGATTCTCCCTCGATCTTCGCGCGCTTGCTCGATTTTGAAAAAGGCGGCTATTTTCAAATCAAGCCTCTGCTTGATGAATATCGGGAGAAGCAGCTATATCTTAGTGACACAAATATCTTACTCACAAGATTCCTCTCTCCTGACGGCGTCGCCGAAATCTCAGATTTCATGCCTGTTGAGATTTCAGCACCTCATCATGAATTAGTCCGGCGAGCCAAGACTGTATCGGGCGACGTGGAATACGAAATGGTATTCAAACCGGCATTCGATTACGGTCGGGTTGGCCATCGTATTATCGAGGAGCAAGGAGCCGTCCGATTTGTCTCCGAGGCTGAGGATGGTCTGGAGCTAAGGCTTTACTGTGAGGTCCCGTATGAGATTGAGGACGGGGCTGTGGTCGCTCAGTTCAGCTTGAAAGATGGCGAGACGGCAGCGTTTATTCTGGAGGATGTGGTCGAAGGAAAGCATTCTCCGGCAAGTGATCCTGATTTTGTGCGTGACTCATTTGTCCGCACCGTTAACTACTGGCATGATTGGATCGACAATTCCTCATACAACGGTCGCTGGAGAGAGGAGGTCAATCGATCTGCGCTCGTCCTCAAGCTGTTGACTTCCCAGGAGCACGGGTCAGTTGCAGCGGCAGCCACCTTTGGTCTTCCAGAAATTATCGGGGGGATACGAAACTGGGATTACCGTTACACATGGATAAGGGATGCTTCATTCACCTTGTACGCGTTGATACGCCTGGGCCTCACAGAAGAAGCAAACAATTTCATGCATTGGATCGACGAGCGTGCCCACGAGTTGGAGCCGGACGGATCGCTGCAGGTCATGTATAAACTGGACGGTGGTCATGAAATGCCGGAGAAAGAGCTTGAAAACTTCGAAGGCTACCGTGGGTCACAGCCTGTTCGCATCGGAAATGACGCTTACAAGCAGCTCCAACTCGATATCTACGGCGAGCTGATGGACTCGGTTTACCTGGCGAACAAATATGGCGAGCCCATCTCTGACAGCTTGTGGCAGAATCTCGTGCGAATGCTCAATTGGCTATGCGAAAACTGGAATCAACCGGACGAAGGTATATGGGAGGTTCGCGGCGGCAAGCAGCATTTCCTACACTCAAGATTGATGTCCTGGGTCGCACTCGATCGGGGGCTCCGCCTGGCTGCAAAGCGCTCCTTCCCCGCACCGGTCGAACGCTGGCAGAAGGAACGTGACACGATCTACGATGATATTCACAAGAATTTCTGGGATCCAGAACTGGAAGCCTTTGTACAGCACCTTGGATCAAAAGCTATCGATGCATCCAGCCTGTTGATGCCGCTCGTCCGTTTCATAAGCCCCACCGATCCAAAATGGCTCAAACACCTGAAGGCTGTCGAACGAACGCTGGTGTTCGATTCTCTTGTTTTCCGCTACAACGTCGGGGAGTCCGCACCCGACGGTTTGATAGGCGAAGAGGGTACATTCAGCATCTGCACATTCTGGTATGTGGAATGTCTTTCGAGGGCAGGTGAGACCGACAAAGCCCGCTTCTTCTTCGAGAAGATGCTGAGTTATGCCAACCACGTTGGTCTCTTTGCTGAAGAATTGGGCACCTGTGGCGAACATCTCGGCAATACGCCCCAGGCCTTCACCCACCTGGCGTTGATCAGCGCTGCGTATGACATCAATCGACGTTTGGAAGGTTACACCGGCGCCTAGCCAGAACGTCCCCGTGATTCAGTTTTGAATCGACCATTCCAAACCAGGCCAATTTCTTGAATCCACAACCTGGTTATGCTAAAGTTGTTCGGTCGCTAACTGATCGTCCGCACCTGCGGATCAATGCATCAGACTGGACCAAACGTCTCCATAGTCACATCACCCACGCATTTCGTCTGATCCGGATGATACCCACATCATTTAAGCCAGGGGAGGCATGCCATTGTCAGTTATTGAAGCTCAAGATCTCAAACGTGTGTATAAGACCCATATCGGCGTCATCCGCAGAAAAACCAAGGAGGTACTCGCCGTCGATGGGATTTCCTTTGATGTCAAAAAAGGTGAGTTGTTTGGACTCTTAGGCCCAAACGGAGCCGGCAAGACTACGACAGTCAAGATGTTGACAACGCTGCTTATTCCAACTGGCGGGCAAGCCAGCATACTCGGCTATGATGTCGTATCCGAAGCAAAAGAGGTTCGCGGCCGTATTGGTTTCATATTCGGTGGTGAGCGCGGCCTTTATTGGCGTCTTTCAGGCCTGGATAACCTGCGTTACTTTGCCACGCTTTACCATGTCGATGCGAGCATCGCCCGCGAACGTATACCCTATCTGCTGGACCTCGTCGGTCTGGCTGACCGAGCCCAGGAGAAAGTTGAGGGGTACTCGCGCGGCATGAAACAACGACTGCACGTGGCGCGCACACTGCTGCACGATCCAGAAGTTATGTTTCTGGATGAACCCACGATGGGGCTGGATCCGGTTGGAGCGCGTGAACTGCGAGAGGTGATTCGCAACCTCCAGGCAGAGAAGAAAACGATCTTGCTGACCACCCACTACATGTTCGAGGCCGACGCACTATGCGATCGAATCGCAGTCATCAATGAGGGCAAGATCGTCGCACTCGATTCTCCGGATAATCTGAAGCGCATCGTCAGCGACCTTTCCGTTATCGACATCGAGGTCTATGGCGTTCCGGAGGAGATATTGAGCCGCATACGCGCGCTTCCATTCGTGGACACAATATCGATTCAAGATGTCGATCATAAACAGGCGATGCGCGTTCACACAGCGCTCGGCTCTGAGGCAGTTTCCCAACTGATGTCCGAACTCGAATCTGTGCGCGTCGGCAAAGTCCAGGTGCGCGAACCCACGCTGGAAGACGCATACGTCCGTCTTGTGGGAGGCAATGTATGAGAACGCGGGCATCTCTCGGTAATCTCCGCGTGATCCTCACAGCTTTTGAGATGACGCTCAAACAAGCCGCGACTGATGCGTTCATTGTTTTCGGTGTGATCGTGCAGCCATTAATGATCGCGATCATGGCTCTCTATGTGCTCGGAGCCGAGGGCGAGGAGATCGCGATCTTCATCGTGGTTGGAAGCGGACTCACCGGGTTGTGGGATGGGGTCTTATTTCAGAGCGGCAACAGCATAACAGCAGAACGATGGACAGGCACACTGGAAGTCCTGGTGGGAATGCCGACACCGCTGGCAGTTGTCACCTTCGGCAAGAACCTCGCGTATGTCACCCAGTCTCTGCTGTCGATGGTGGTTTCATATTTCCTGGCTTCGCTTTTATTCGGCTACCCGCTCAGCATCCAGTCACCTCTGCTATTCACTATATCTGTCGTCCTTACTGTCCTTTCCTTCGTCGGCCTGGGACTGCTGCTCTCGACCCTATTCGTACTCAACCCTGATGTGCAGCGTTGGCAGAATGGACTTGAATTTCCGGTTTTCATCCTGAGCGGTTTCTTGTTCCCTATCGCACTGTTACCCTTCTGGACAACTCCATTCAGCTACATTCTTGCACCATTTTGGGCTGCGAAGGCTCTGCACACCGCTTCTCAGTCAGTAGTAGGAATCGATGCACTCGCACTTGATTGGGGCATGCTCCTCTTACTGGCGATCATATACCTCGCCCTCGCCGCGGTGTTGTTCCGACGAGTCCTGTTCAAGGCTCGCTCAGAAGCGACGCTCATGGGTCAGTAGTCGCATAAGTAAACGGGAACATATGATGGTTCAGAGTATTAAAGCGAACACACGATTATTCTTCGAAGGTGCGTTTCTGTCCTACATCGCGCTTTTCCACTGGTTGAGGCCTGCGCAATATCTGGCCACAAAGGTCGTTGGTCCTCTCGGGCAGATCCTGTTTTTCACATTTTTGGGAAGGTATGGATCCAGTGGAGAATCACCCAGCTTCTATATCATTGGCAATGCGGTCCAATTGGCAGCTCTTAGCGGAATCTTCGGAGTTACGTTCAGCATTAGCGGCGATCGCTGGAACGGAACCCTGCCGTATCTCTTCGGCGCCCCTGCCAACCGCTTGCTGATGTTCGTCGGGCGTGCCTTTATCCACATCATCGATGGCAGCCTGGGCGTCGCCATCGGCCTCTTCTGGGGAGTAGTACTCCTCGGCCTTGACCTATCCACCACGGACCCCTTGCCGCTGATTGCAGTGATCCTGCTGACGACTTACAGCACATCCGGTCTTGGGCTGTCGCTGGGAAGCCTGAGCCTGGTAACGCGCAACGTAATGTTCGTAAACAACACCGCTTACTTCATTCTCCTCGTGCTTGCCGGATCAAATATTTCTATCGATCGGCTGCCAGTGATCTTACAGCGCATATCTAATATGCTCCCACTTACAAGAGGGATCATCGCAACCCGAGCGATAATCAATGGTGCCAGAATGTCGGATGTCTTTACGCTTATGCTGGAAGAACTGCTGCTGGGAACACTCTATGTCCTGCTCGGTTACACACTTTTCAGGCTCTTCGAGCGACAGGCTAAGCGCCTCGGGACGCTCGAGGTTTTCTAGTGCAAGCCAATTCTGAGAGGATTTTGATCGAGTGAGAGTCATCAGGAATTACATACGCCCGATACTGGCCGCTGTCGAAATGACGCTGCGTCAAAATGTGATCGATGGGTTCATCATATTTACAGTGCTCATCCAGCCACTTCTGATCGCCATGCTTGCTCTATGGATGCTCCGTGAACGCGCTGCCGATCAGGCGATCTTTATCGTCGTAGGCAGCGGTTTAACGGGCTTATGGAGCAGCCTGCTTTTCATCAGTGGCAACAGCATCACCGGCGAACGCTGGTCCGGTACTCTGGAAATGCTTGTCGCCCAGCCAACACCCCTCCCTGTCGTTATTTTCGGCAAGAATTTAGCACACGTAAGCCAGTCACTTGGATCGATGATTATCGCGTACGGGCTTTCGACATTCATCTTCGACTACTCACTGCAGATACAGCATCCCCTCCACTTTGTGGTCTCACTTGGGCTGGCGGTGGTGGCGTTCGTTTGCTTTGGCTTGATCATCGCCCCGATCTTCATCATGAATCCTGCCGTGCGGGGATGGCAAAATGCGCTCGAGTTCCCCGTATATATACTTAGCGGCTTCCTTTTCACGATCGCACTGCTCCCCGATTGGACCACTCCACTGAGTTATCTGCTTGCGCCTTACTGGGCTGCCCAATCACTTCATGGAAGCTCGAGCGGTGGTGCTGCATTGAGTGAAATCTACTTTTCATGGGGAATGCTGCTGCTCTTCAGTTCAGTTTATCTGATCCTGTCAGGCTATCTATTTAGAAGGGTGCTTTACAAAACACGTGTGGATGCAACCTTAGGTTTCGAGTAGTTTAAAAAAATGAGCATGAGCGAGCATGAAGCGGATTAAAAGTCTTTGGCATAACTTGCGGATTTTCTTCCAGGGTGCATATCTCTCCTATATCGCACTTTTCGCCTGGCTGCGACCCGTAACCTACATGGCTTCCAAGGTCATCATGCCTCTCAACCAGATGCTCTTCTTCACCTTTTTAGGGATCTCAGCAACCGGGAGGGACAGCGCCAGTTTCTACATCATCGGGAATTCGGTCCAGATTGCCGCTATAAGTGGGATCTATGGGGTGACGTTCAGCATTGGTGGCGAACGCTGGTCCGGGACCCTCGGCTACCTTTTCGGGACACCAGCCAACCGGATGTCTCTCTTCCTGGGAAGGGCATTCTTCCATATCCTGGATGGAATGCTCGGCGTCGTACTGGGCTTCTTATGGGGCGTTATACTGCTAGGCTTGGATTTGTCGAACACGGATTTGCGTGCCCTGGCGCTGACAATCGTGATCACAACGATAAGCACGTCCGGGCTAGGCCTGCTCATGGGTTGTCTCAGCCTCATCACCCGCAACATCATGTTTGTTAACAATACAGTATATTTTCTCCTGCTGGTCTTAAGCGGTGCGAATATACCTCTCGACGTCCTTCCGGGTACCCTGCGGTCGTTTTCATACGCTCTGCCGCTCACGCGTGGTATCCAGGCTTCACGCGTGCTCATCGACGGTGGGACACTTTCCCAGGTGAATGGTTACCTTTTCGGTGAATTGGCTATCGGGCTCGTCTATGCCATTGCAGGGTATTTACTTTTCAGGTGGTTCGAAGCTCAAGCAAAAAGATTGGGCAGCCTGGAGGTCTTCTAGTGAAAGCAGTATTACAAAGACAGCCGCTGCAATTCCCTCCCAGCGGCTGTCTGGATATCCGACCCGATCAAGATTTCATCCGCCAAATATTCGCAACGGAACCGGGGTAAAAACAAGTACAAAGACAATCAAACCGAATATGGCCAGCGCTCGTCGGCGTGGATCCAACGCGGTGATCTCATCTCGGGGACGGGCATAGGTCCGACCCAACATAAAGATCAAGACCGCCCAGATAAACCACCCCGACCAAACAAATCCAAGCAGGATCAATGCCACCACAATCAGCGGCCAGATCCGCCTGGCGGTGTCACCGATAAGGACGAATATCGTGTGACCCCCGTCCAATTGTCCGGCAGGGATTAAATTGAGCGCCGTTACGAGCAATCCAGCCCAGCCTGCCCAGGCCATGTGATTTAGAAACACATCTGTGCCTCCGTAGGGCGTGGGGGTCCCAAGGAAATAATATTGGATCCAATAGACGACCGGAGATAGTCCGTTGTAATGCAGCGGTTCAGGAAGCAGCGCACCCTTCGTCACATATTTCGCAGCCAGGTACAGGATCGAATTGCCCTCCTGGATGCTGCCCGCCGCAGCCGCTGGGCTGAGTGGCAGGCTGCTTAAGGGCGAAGTCGCCAAGCCGATGAGCAATAAAGGGATGGCGACGACAAGACCAGCCAGCGGTCCAGACAGCCCGATATCCAGCAAAACCTTGCGATTGCGGGGAGGCTCTTTCAGACGGATGAATGCGCCCAGCGTTCCAAAAAGGCTTCCTGGAAAAGGCAAGAAATAGGGCAGTGTAACGGCACACTTATGGTAGCGCGCGGCGAGGTAGTGTCCGAATTCGTGCGCGCCGAGGATCGCAAACAGGCTGCCGGCAAAAACCAATCCATTGGGCACATTTCCGAGCACTGCCTGCACTAAGCCATCGAAGCCCTCCCCGATGGGCCCCTCGATCCCATACAAAGAGCCCGCGAAGATCATGCTTGCAAGCGTCAAGACGAACAAGACGGCGTTCACGATCGAATTTGATTCTTCCGTTTTAATGACGCCGGGAAGCGCCAGCACGATGTCGGTGCCCTCCTCGCGGCGGAAGAGCAATGTCGCTCCCTCTTGAGCGAAGATCGAGTCTAAGCGGTCAAAAGCCTCCTCAGACCCGAATAGAAGTTGCCCTCGAAATCGCGCTGCGTAACCGAGTTTCTCATCACCAACGGTCACATCCTCAATTTTCATAAATTGAGAAACGCTCGGTCGCAGTCGATCTGCAAGGTCTACCGGATTCATTTCCATACTAGGCCTCGTTTGAACAGTCTGGCAAAATAAAAAGGCGGGAGTGGATGGGAGTCGAACCCACCGCGGCCCGTATTACGGCCCGCCACCGGTTTTGAAGACCGGGGAGCCCACCGGGACCCAACCACCCCCGTGCGGGGCTAAGGATACCGCATGCAAGAATCATCGACAAGAGATTCGTCGCTTGATTTACGGGTTAAAGAGATTGAGCGCCACTCGACTGGAACCCTGCAAACCTGCTAGAATTCACCCAATAGGAGGGCAGGATGCATCGTTTGAAAGACAAGGTAGCAGTCGTAACCGGCGGAGGGCGCGGCATCGGGAAAGCGATTGCGCTGGGCTTTGCAGCCGAAGGAGCTTCTATCGCCATCGCAGCACGCACCCAGGATGAGATCGAGGCAGTTGAAGCTGAGATCGTCCAAAATGGTTGGCGCGCAGTGGCTATCCCCACGGATGTGTCTGACGAGGCTGCGGTCAAGCATCTCGTAGACGCCACATTGAACCACTTCGGGGCCGTGGATATCCTGGTCAATAATGCTGGCGTAGGCAATATTCGTCCTGTCTATGGTATTCCCAAGAAATCATTCGAAAGTGTTCTAGCGGTAAACCTTGTCGGCACCTTTTTGTGCACGAAGCACGTTTGGAAACCGATGAAATCCAATCACGGTGGTTCGATCATCAATGTGTCCTCCATCGGTGGACTGAGGGGCTTTCCATACCTTTCCGCCTATTGCGCCAGCAAGTGGGGACAGATAGGCTTTACAAAAGCAGCTGCAGAGGAAGGCAAAGAGGATGGCATCCGAGTGAACGCCATCGCCCCCGGTAAAGCGGACACCGATTTCCGAGCACAGATCCGCGAAAATAAGAATGAAATGCTTCAGCCTGAAGATCATGTGGGAGTATGCATATTCCTGGCATCAGATGAATCGACGTACATCACCGGGGAAGTGATCCCACTGGAGTGGTATGGCCCGAACGGAGACTGAATGGGCGCTCCGAGTTGACACCTTTCCCGCTGCTACTCGAAAGAAGGCTTATCATTCAATCCTTAAAAAATCATACATTCATCACCGTGTTTTTAGCTGCTTCGATGATCGTCGTAGCTGCATGCACGCCGGATGCTGGTCAGACCACTCTGACCGAGATGCCGACCCCGACGAGGATTGCAGCCGCTCAGTTAGGTCCGACCAGCACACCAAAGCCAGCAACGCCCGTTCGAATCCCATCGTCGCCGACGGCGACAATCCAACCTCTCGAGCCCGTCACCGAGCAAGATTGGATCCGGGGCCCATTCGATGCTGAAATCTCATTCCTCGTCTACTGCGATTTTCAATCCCCTCCATGCGCCGATTTCGCCGGTAACATGCAATCGCTGCGCGAAATCCGACCCGATGATGTCCAATTGATTTATCGCCAATTTCCATTACTCGTGCTCAATGACAAAGCTGGAGTAGCGGCTGAACTTGCGCTGGCTGCAGACGAGCAGGATGCATTCTGGCCGATGCATGATCTGCTCTATGATCAGCAGCACACCTGGACTGAATATTCCGAAGACGAATTCATCGCCTGGGCAGCAGAATCAGCATCCAGCCTGGGGTTGAATGGGGATCAGATTGCCGCCGAGCTGCTTGAGGACGTTTACACTCAGGCTGCAGAAGAAGCCTTTGTGAGTGGGGTAAATTCCGGCATCCCGGGTACGCCATTCCTGCTGCTCAACGGGGAGTGGTTCCGTGCCTCCCCCACACTTACAAATCTTGAAGCCGCGATCAGGCTGGAACTCATCAGCGCGATGCAGTTTGAGCAACCACCCGATCTCCAAATCGATGACGATTCGCTCTATCTGGCCAGGATCAAGCTGAACACAGGTGATGTTGTTATCCAACTCTTTCCCCAGTCGGCTCCCGCAACGGTAGCCAACTTTATCTTCCTCGCCCAACGGGGCTGGTATGATGACACAATCTTCCATCGAGTCGTGCCCGGTAGATATGTCGAGGGCGGCGACCCCAGCGCGACCGGATTCGGTGGTCCAGGATACTTGCTTCGTGATGAAATAGACCCAGATCTAAACTTTGACCGCCCGGGACGTGTCGCAATGGCAAGCGCAGGACCTGATACCAATGGGAGCATGTTTGCAATTACTTTGGGGAGTTTACCTGGGTGGCAAGGCACACGAACGATCTTCGGGCAGGTCATCGAAGGACTGCCACTGCTCTCCGACCTTGATGCGAGGGAACCGCTTGAAGATCTGCTTGTCCAACCGGACGTAAGGATCGTTGAAGTTGAAATTGAGGAACGATGACGACAACACCTCGACGTGATTCGCTTGACATCATACTATTGATTGGCAGCATCTTCGCACTCGGCGTAAGCATCATCGCAGCCGGAAGCATGGCGATCATAGCTGGGCTTAATAATTTCCTGCAGTTGATTGAGAACGCGCAATCAGCCTGGTCGATCGCCCTCATTTTTAGCATGATGGGTCTCTTGACGATCCCCAGCCTATACCTCAGCTACCGATCGCTCAGCGGTCAACCGGCAATGGTAAGCCGCTCCCTTTCACCCATTTTCTTCGTGGTCGGAATTGGTTATCCGCTTGCGCTTGCGCTGGGCACCCTGAGTCGTGAATTTGATGTCCTGCCTTCCATACTCGAACCTGTTGCTCACGTGATTGCAGCCTTGACACCCATGCTCTTCATGTCGATTTATGTTGTGAGGCAGCTACCGCTCATACCCTGGCGAAGGATCTGGGGTCAGTTCACTGGCGGGCTGTGGATCTCTCCGATGATTGCGCTCGTCATCGAGCTGCTAGCTGCACTGCCCTTCTTGTTCCTGCTCTTCGCCTACGTCTTGACCGAGGTCGATCCACTCGATTTTATCGATCCGCTTACATCTGGTGCCCCACTGGATGAAAATTATGTGGAGGCAGAACTTCAATTCCTCTTTGACCAACCGTTGCTGATCATTTCTGTGATCCTATTCGTCACGGTTCTCGTGCCACTGCTAGAAGAATTGATCAAGACGATCGCGTTGTGGCCAATGCTCAGGAGAGGCCTCAGTCCACTCTACGCATTTGTCGGCGGAGCAATCGCTGGTGGCGCCTACGGTATGTTCGAAGCGTTTTTCCTTGTTCAGCCAGGTGAGGGCTGGGCTGGGCTGATGATCGCCAGAGCCGGTGCCACATTGATGCACATGATCACCACCGCAATAACAAGCCTGGGCCTTTCTTTGGCGATTCAGCGCAAGAAATGGACAACAGCACCGCGTTATTACTTTTACGCAGTGCTGCTGCATGGTTTATGGAATGTAGCTGCGATTGGTGTTGGTGTAGCTTATCTATTCCAGGAAGCCGACGTCAGCACAGTCTCGCAAAGCGCGCTCAGCGCGGTCACCGTTGGCTCAGGGATTGTGTTGAGCCTGCTTGCAGCTGGAGCCGCGTTCGGATTGCATTCCTTTCCAAAACATCTCCTCAAGCGCGAGCATTCGGGAACCCATCAGGAAGCTTCTGCTGGCGTGTCCTGATCTTCTCTTCGAATTCCCCGTCGAACGTGGTGGACAATGTAATAAATTAAGCCTGCAAGCAGGATGATCGCGATAGGAATATCAAACGGTCGCATGATCGCGCGCAGCTCCTCCCACCTCGCGCCGAAAATGTATCCCCCATACGCGAGCGCCCCACACCAAATAGCTGATCCCAGAAATGTATAAGTTGTAAAGGGCAGCAGTCGGACACGCGTGATCCCGAGCGGAAAGGATATAAACGTCCTTACGATCGGCAGCAGGCGTGACAGAAAAGAGGTCCAATCTCCCCAGCGGGTGAACCATCGATCGGCAACATCGAGATCATGCTGGCTGACCATCAGGTACTTGCCATAGCGGTCCAGCAAAGGCCGGCCTCCCCAAGCGCCGAGCGCGTAGGAAATAAGTGAGCCAACCGTGCACCCAACACCGCCCCACAGAGCCCCCAACAGCGCGGCCTCAAGTGCGGTGCCTCCCCGCGCCTGAACCAGCAGCCAGCCAGACAGCGGCATGGTCACTTCGCTCGGGATCGGAATATTTGCGCTCTCTAGCGCCATGATCCCAACCACACCGCCCCAGCCCATCATCTCAAAGACCTGGGTTAAAAATTCAACGATCTGATGTTCCAGCCAAATCGGCATCAAGGCCTCCATAATAACGGAATTCAATTTTCGAGATCTGCAAGATTATACTCAAACAATCCCGCTTGAGTAGGACTCCTTTCTGCTTGACACTCAATAATCGCTATGCTACCTTTATGCCGCTCTTCCAGAAACCCAAAAATCAACAAAATCAGGAGCCTAATTTTGACAAAATCGCGGACAGATAAAATGGTCGAGCGTTTGCGCGATTTGCAGGCTTCCTCGGCAGACGTCGAAGCATCCGCAGTTGTCAGTGTCGACGGTTTGACGATGGCCTCCGCGCTGCCAGAGGAAGTCGAGGAAGACCGTGTGGCCGCGATGTCCGCTGCGATGCTCTCCCTTGGAGAACGCATTGCCGGTGAACTAGGTCGCGGAAATCTCGATCAAGTCTACATCCGTGGGAAAGGCGGTTTTGTTATCTTGATGGCGATCGGGACGGAAGCGGTATTAACCGTGCTTGCCCGACCTCAGGCAAAACTCGGTTTACTGTTTCTGGATATGCGCCGAGCAACAGAAGACCTCCTCTCACTGCTCTAGATTCCTCATCTGGTACTGATCACCCAGTCGATAGCTTGATAGCCTATGATGCTTCCGAACAAACTAATTCGCTCCTATCTCCTCGCGCTGCAAGATCTTCTCGGGAAGAACGGTGTCAATGCTGTCCTCAATGTATCCGGTTTAGCTGCATGGATCGAGAACTTCCCTCCTGAGGATGACACCCGGGCAATAACATACGAGGATTTCTCAAGAATCCAGGCTTCGATTGAGGATATTTACGGCGATCGCGCCGGACAAAATCTCTCCCGCCAGGCTGCGCACAATTCATTTGCCAGTGTTGGCGCCTCACAAATTGACTCTAGCGAGACCGATTTATCGGGTGAGGGCAAATCAGCAACGATTAAGCAAGCCCTCAACAACTTCGTATCCATATTTGATCCCGACGGTTCGGGTGACGTTGGCTGGACAGGGACCGATGAAGAAATAGCAATCCACTTTGATGTCTGCCCCAACTGTGTCGGACGAGAAACCGAGAGTCCTATTTGCAAAGCCTGTGCAGGCTGGATTGAAGGTTTGCTCGATATGATGGCTGCCGGGGATGAAATCAAGGTAAACAACACAACCTGTCGCGCAGTTGGCGACAGCAAGTGCACATTCGTCATTCAATCCATTTGAAGAACCTCTACGGAGAAACGATCATAGAAAGCCAGAAGGTAAGTAATGAATAGGCTGACCATGGTTATCCCAACCTATAACGAAGCAGATAACCTACCTATTCTCTCTAACGCACTATGGGAACTCCCCAATCTGGATATCTCCATCCTGGTTGTTGATGACGCCTCCCCTGATGGTACTGGGGAAATCGCCGATAAGCTCGCCAAAGATTATCCGGATCGTTTTGAAGTCATCCATCGCACGGGAAAATTAGGCCTTGGCACGGCGTACATCACCGGCTTCAAACACGCTCTAGCGGCAGGTGCTCCAGTGATTGGCCAGATGGACGCCGATTTCTCGCACTCCCCTGATTACATCCCTGAGTTTATGGACATGTTGCCGGACTATGATGCCGTGATTGGGTCCCGTTACGTAACTGGGGGCAGCCTCGACGAACGCTGGGGCGCAGGACGCGTTTTGCTCTCATGGTTTGGGAATTTCTACGCCAGAACAATTTTAAATATGGACATCCGGGATGCAACTGGAGGATTTCGGATCTGGAAGCAAGCTACGCTGTCAGGAATGCCGCTGGATCGCATCCGCTCCAACGGCTATGTCTTCCAGGTTGAGATGGCCTACGTCGCGCAAAAACTGGGCTATGAACTCGTTGAGATGCCTATCTATTTCGAAGACCGGCGCATTGGCGAATCCAAGATGTCGTTCCGGATCCAGCTCGAGGCAGCACTGAGAGTATGGCAGGTTCTGCTCACGCACCGCCAGCTGACGCCTGACGACAGAGAAAATTGAGTCAGGCGCCCTCGTAGTCCTGGTACCCTTTCGCCAGCCGGACCCAGGTATCCACATCCAATGCCTGAGCCCTGCTCCTGGGCTCAACCCCGCATGATCGCAGCAGACTTTCTGCACCCGACTTATCCAGTGGCAGACCGTGGGCCAGCGCGTTCTTAAGCTGTTTTCGTTTCTGAGCGAATCCCGCCCTGGCAAGTTTGAAGAGTGTCTCAATCTCAGCATCGGTAACGGTTAAATCTGAGTGCATGTCAATGCGCACGACGGCAGAGTCAACCGAAGGTGGCGGGTAAAAGGATCCAGGTGAGATTTGCGCACGGATGCTGGGATCCCCGAATATCTGGACGCTGAGCGCAAGGAGGCTCATGTCCCCTGGTCCCGCGACGATTCGCTCCGCAACTTCTTTTTGAATCGTCAACACGACCCGCGTCGCAGGTGTTTGTGATTCCATCAGGTGACGTATGACTGCAGATGTGATGTTGTAAGGGATATTCGCAACCACGACATAACCCGCACTCAAGCCTAACTGCGCCGGCTCGAGTTCCAGAATATCAGCCTGCAAAATATCAAGGTTTTCGATATCACCCAGCGTGTCTGTCAGGATCCTATAGAGGTTCTCATCTAACTCAACGCTCACTACCCGTTCGGCTTCCTGCACCAATCGTTCAGTGAGGGCACCCAGACCTGCGCCGATCTCCAGGACTACGTCATCCGGCTGTATCTCTGCTGAATCGATGATGATCTCTCTTACACCAGAGCTGATAAGGAAATTTTGCCCCAACGCTTTGCGGGGCTTGATACCGTAACCCCTGAGAATGGCACGAGCCTGAAGTGATGATATCTCCTCGGACATGGGTTGGAAACCTAATCCTCAATCATCATAGGCTGAAATCACTCAATATCACTCTCATCAATTAGCAAATTCACGCAGGTACTTCTCTTTATTTGCGGCTCGAGCATTTTTCCCGGAGCTTGTCTTGATCAGCCAGCCACGCTCCACCACCTCAATATAGCGGGCAGTCACATCAGAACCCTCTGCAATCGCTGCCCTGATCATCTTCGCTACCGTTGCGATATCGGTTTCAGCGGACTCATCGAACTCAGCAACAATCGCTACGTCCTCCGTGCCGAGTGCGGGATTATCCACGCCAAATGCAACTGCCCTGCCCGGGTACACGCCCGGAACAGCGTAGATCAAAGCCTCGAGATCTTGCGGGTAGATATTCTTTCCACCGACGATGATCAGTTCTTTCGCTCTCCCCGTGATGAAAAGCTCGCCTTTATACATGTAGCCGAGATCGCCGGTCTTATACCAGCCGTCGATAAATGCCTCTTTGGTGATGTCCGGCCGTCGGTAATATTCGCTCAACAACGAATCGCCCTTCAATGCGATCTCACCGATTGTCCGCTCAGCCACCATTTCCCCATTCTCGTCGATGATCCTGACCTTGGTATTGGCGATCGGCGGTCCTGCAGACAGCATCCGCATGACTTCCTCGCTACCCTCTGCAGGCAAAGCACGATCATGGCTGGAAAGTGACTCGCGCGAGACTGCATCAACAAGGATCGGGCCCTGGATGCCACCCTGTGTGACCGCGAAAACATTTTCAGCCATCGCATAGCATGTTGCCAGCGCTGACCGGGTTAATC
>CBFDDM010000013.1:0-43475 GCA_965603565.1 uncultured Anaerolineales bacterium
AGTCCAGACGATCACACCTTTCGATATGTTTCCTCAGACCTACCATATCGAGACGGCCTCACTCTGGGTCGCCTCCTGAGCCAAGTGGCACACAGGTTGTCAGGGCAGAGATTCGATATACAATCAATATATGAAGGAATCAGACGGCCCAATCCTCATCGTAGAAGACATTCCCCACATCCTTGAACTGCTTGAAATCACTTTAAAGTTTAAAGGCTACGATGTCATCACCGCCCGAAACGGCGATGAGGCGCTGGAATACATCCAGACCGAGAACCCTTCCCTGATCCTGACCGACATTCTCATGCCCAAGCTGGATGGTTACGCGCTCGCCCAGAGAGTACGCAGCAATGAAGAAACGCGCGATATCCCCATCATCTTTGTCTCGGCGACGTTCATAACCCCAGAAGACAAAACTTTTGCGCTCAGCCTGGGCGCGGTGCGTTTCCTTGAAAAACCGATTGAAGCATCGGAACTGCTGCTCACCGTCGCCGAGGACCTCACCGGCGAAAAATTCAAGCAACCGCATCCGCTTCCCGAGCGTGATTTCCAGAAAGGCTATTCTGCCCGTCTGCTGGAGAAACTCGAGGTAAAGGAGAACCAGATCAAGCGCGCCCAGCGCCTGGTTGAGACGGTCCCGCCCGAACAGCGACCGGCATTCGAGGCGCTTCTGGCACAGACCAGAGTACAACGCGATCAAATTCAGGCTGAGATTGAAATGCTCAACAGCAAGTTAGAAAATTCGAAAGATTAATACGGAGAACAACTTTTTTGCAATATTGGCGGCAGGTGGACTTGCCGCCTTTTATTTTACTCTCGTTCCTCTTCCCGCGATGATCTCAAGTAATGTTCAAAATCATGGAGATCGACGCGCGAAGTGAGGTCCAGGCTCAACGGCGTGACCGAGACAACCCGATCTACTGCCAGTGCCTGGACATCCGAATTTTGCTCCACTTCGTCCTTGTCAAGCATGATCTCAAACCCCATCGGGTTGGCGTCTTCGAGGTTGACCCTGCGGGGCGCGACGGGCACGTAATACGGATGCTTTGAAAGTTTCGTGACCCGCCATTCAGTTTGTGGATCTGCATCACAAGGTATATCGATCTTCAAAACATCAACATCAGAAAACATCTTGTGATTCAGCAACAGGTCCGCGAACAACCACGTGAAGTGTTTGGCTCCTGTGAAATCGATGTCCTCTGAATGGGAGAGGTAGTAATCCTTAGACATCTCAAGTGAGACCGCCATCGAAGGGATGCCCAGGGCAGCCCCTTCCAACGCTGCTCCTACGGTTCCGGAGATGGTGATGCCGATTGTGAGATTTTCACCGTAGTTGATGCCTGCCACGACCAGGTCAGGCGGCGACTCCATCAACTCAAGGATGCCGTGCTGCACAGCTTGAGCGGGCGTTCCGCCCACGGCATAAACGCTCCATGTTTTTCCCCCAACGGCCACCTGTTCTTTATGCAGTTTTCCGTCGGATGTCACCGGCATGCTACGTCCCGCGCCGGAGGATTGTTCTCGTGGAGCAGCCACGGTTACAAAACCGAGCCTCGAAAGCGCCTCTGCGGCAGCCCATAAGCCAGGCGAGCGGATGCCATCATCGTTAGTCAATAAGATTTGGGGTTCAGTCTGTGTGGTCATATCACCGCGGATGATATCACGACTGAGGGACAGGTCAATTTCGAGCAGGGTTTCTATATTTCTTCCGTTGAGCGTCCAGATCAAGCCTCACCGCGCGCTTCGGCGGCGAGCTGGTCGAAAAACATGCGCAGTAGACAATCGCGGTTTTCCGCGATCGTCATTGCCGGACCGGTGTGCAGACGCTCCTTGATGTTCTTCAACTTGAATAGATATTCATGATACGCGCTGTGGGGTTCACCAGGAGATGTCTCTCCGCTGGACAAGAATTGTTGTGAAGGTTCAGCGAAGACAGGCTGACCAGCCTGAACGGCATAACCGATCGTGCGTGCAGTACCAAACGCGCCGATCACATCCAGCTTATCGGCGTCGAAAAGGATCTTCGCCTCCAGGCTTTGAGGCGCTTCCTTCCCACGGAAACGGTGCGCACGGATGCAGTGCAGCACAGCCTCAATCTCACCATCATCCCAGCCCTCTTCGAGCAGAACTTGCAGGGCGAACGCAGCCGAAGCGTTCTCGTGGTCGGCACGGCTGCTGCCCTCGCCCGGGTGAGCACCGGAGGCGTCATGCAGCAAGGCCGCAGCCTGCAGTATCTTGAGATTAGCTCCAAGCTCGGATCCGATGCGTTCCGCCATCCTTAACACCCGCAGTACGTGGTCAAAGCCATGCACAGGATCATCATCAGCGTACCAATCTCGAGCCTGTTCAATGTTCGGCATCTGCGCTCCTTGATCGTCGGCTCACTCACCCGTAAGGATGAGCGGGCGCCCGTTCAGCGGATGAGTCATCACATGAATGCGCAGTCCATATACCTCTTCAAGCGCCTCCGGCGCAAGCACTTCATCCGGATTCCCACAGCTGTGCACGCGCCCATTGGACAACAGCACAACCAAATCGGAGAAGCGCGATACCAGGTTCAAATCGTGCAGCGCGATCATCGTGGATAAACCGCGCTCACGCGTCAGATGTACGAGCAATTTGAGGAGCTGATCCTGGTGCCGGAGATCGAGGTGTGCGCTGGGCTCATCCAGAAGCATGACCGGCGCGGATTGTGCCAGCGCCCGGGCGATCAACACGCGCTGCTGCTCCCCACCCGACAATTCGCCCAACGGTCGTTCCGCGAATTGATCCGTCTCGGTCTGGCGCATCGCTTCGAGTGCAATCCGGTGGTCTTTTTCATTTTCGCGTTCGAACCAACCAAGGTATGGTGTGCGCCCCATCAGGACCACATCCAACGCGCTGAATGCTTGCGGCAGATTAACCGCCTGACTGACGACCGAGATGCGTCGCGCGCGTTCTGCTGACGACAGAGTCTGCAAGTGCTGTCCATCGACGAGGACCTTGCCCGACTGCAGCGGGAGCACGCCAGAGGCGCCTTTGATCAGTGTCGATTTGCCCACCCCGTTGGGACCGACAATGGCGACAACCTTGCCCGGCGCGACCTGCAGCGATACGTCGTGCAGTACGACGCGTGGTGAATAGCCAAAATCGGCAGAGTGGATAACAAGCCCGGCATCTACCAAAAGCGCACCTTCGCTTTCGCACGCTGCAGCAGCCAGAGGAAAAAGGGCGCACCCACCACCGAAGTGACCACACCTACGGGAAGCTCACGTGGCGCCAGCACGATCCTGGCGAGGATATCCGCACAAAGCAAGAAACTTCCCCCAACCAGGATCGCCAGAGGGATCAATCTGCGATGATCAGGACCCCAGATCAACCGTACGATGTGCGGGACGATCAATCCGACGAAAGCGATAATCCCGGAAAAAGAAACCGCCGTAGCTGCAACGAGCGATGCCATGATCACGATGACCAGCTTGGCACGCTCCACATTCAATCCTAGTTGCCGGGCTTGCTCATCACCAAATTGGAGCACATTGAGCGGGCGCCCGAGCAGCGCGAGCCCCAGCAATCCCACGAGCAGGTAGGGTGCTGCTGCAATCACAGGCTCCCATCCACCGAGGGCGAAACCACCCACCATCCAGTTTACGGCGCGGTGCAGTTCCTGCGTGGAGAGCAGCATGATCATGCTCGTCATCGCCGTCGCAAACGAACTAACCGCCACGCCGGCGAGTATCAAGGTCGTCACCGGTGTCGAACGACCGACTTTAGCGATGGCATACACGAGCCCGACCGTGATCAAAGCACCGACAAACGCAGCGATCGGGACGGTCGCCATGCCCAGCACGCTCGTCGGCCAATTAGCCGACATGGCTAAGACCGCGCCCAGGCCTGCCCCGGAGGCTACGCCTATGATGTAAGGATCCGCCAGTGGATTGCGAAAAAGTCCCTGGAAAGCGGCCCCGCTGCCCCCCAGCGCCATCCCTGTGATTGCAATCAGCACAGCGTTGGGCAACCGGATCTGAAACAGGATCGTCTCGAAAGTTTTCGACCAGGTCGGGTCAAGCTCAAACCACACAAGCCTGTCCAGCAACATCCGCACCAATTCGCGTAGCGGGATGGGTACAGGCCCTACTCCGGCGTTCAGGAGCAGTGTTGCAACCAGCAACAAAAGCGTCCAGATCCAGGGGGCGATCGATCTAACCCCCTGGATCCGTGAAACTTCGGGTTCGGTGGAAATGGATCGCCCGGACACGCTATTCGAAGAGCTCAGGGTGAATCGCTTCAGCCATGTGCTCGAGAGCCAGAACGAGACGGGGACCTGGTCGATCGACCCAGTTTGTATCGATTCCGTAGACGCGACCTTCCTGAACAGCGTTGATATCGCCCCACCCGGCGCGCTCAGAAAGCGATTCGACAGTGGTCGGGATCCATGGTCCTTGACCAAAGATGATGACTTCTGGATCGCGTGTGACCAGTTCTTCCAGACTCATCTGTCCCCAGCCGGCGATATCCGCAGCGACATTTTCCCCGCCAGCCATTTCGATAAGAACATCCTGGAATGTGCCCGAACCGGTCGTCCATGGAGCGGTTGGGTCGGTACCATCGACCTCATAAAAGGCCGCAACATCATCGGCGTTGGCGGTCTTCTCCAGAACCGCATCCACCCGTGCGCTCAGTTCATCGACCAGCTGCTGTGCATCTTCCTGCCTGCCGGTGAGTTCTCCGACGGCCAGCAGGTTGTCGAACAGTTCATCGAATGTCATCGGGTTGGGCAGCAGGTAGAGGGGCACCTCGAGCGCCTCGAGGGTTTGCACCTGCTCTGGCGTGGTGATCGTCGCCGCGAGCACAAGATCGGGCTCAAGCGCCAGGATCGCCTCTGTGTTCAATGCGGTGTACGTACTGCCGATGCTGGTGATGCTCAGGGCTTCCTCAGGGTAATCGGAGATTTCATCGCGTCCGATCACCTGGCTTCCAGCACCGATGGCGAAAAGAATTTCGGTGTTTGAGGGCGCCATAGAGACAATCCGCTGAGCGGGCTCCTCGAGTATAACCTCGCGTCCAAGACCATCCGCGACCACAATTGGCTCTGGGCCCGCGGGTTCTTCCGTGGCGGTCGCTTCCACCACCTCTTCGGTAGGCACTTCGGGTTCTGGTGTGACGGTTGGAACGGCCACGCTTGTCGGCGCGCAGGCTCCTATGATCAGCACCGGCGCGATCATCAAGATAACCAAAGAGCGTATATGCCATTTTTTGCTTGTTGTATCAACTTTCATGATATTCCCTTATTCCTGTTGGGCAGCGCTGCCAACGCAGCACCGCTAGATCCGAATGCGTTTCAGGGAAAGCCAATCAAAAAGCCTTCCCTCTGGACCGGTCAGGGAAGGCTTCAAAAGTGTGTCATCATAGCCCCACCTTCCTTTCCTCGAAGGAGATGTGTCTGTATCGGTAAAGGTGGGTATCCTGGCTTGGGGAGCTCACTCTCTTGCTCCCCATACAGTTGCGGGACAGCGCCGGACTTCCTTAAGAACGGTCACCGGCTTCCCCTTGGTCACCTTCGCATCCGGGCGATAGGCGACCTTCACCGATATTCAATTGGATGCAGGGAGTATAGATTCGCCCACGAAACCAGTCAAGTGAGTTCACGCACCTTGAGCAGTGGATGAAAAGCATCCCGGCGCTGCGTGTCAAACCAAGCAATAATCATTACTGAACAGGAATCGCGTGTCAAACCAAATGAAAATGTTACCGAACGCGAATCGTTGACGCCGAATTTTTGTCTGTGTTAGAATTCACAGGTTAGCTGTTGGAGGCACGGTATGGCGAAAAAGACAACCGGCGTCGTGCGCTGGTATGATGGCTCTAAAGGGTACGGATATATCGACGCCCGTGATGGTGAAGATGTTTTCGTGCAATACACAGATATCAGCGGCGAGGGAATTCCTATGCTGCTTGAAGGCGAAGAGGTCGCGTTCTTCCTTGAGAAAACTTTTCGAGGACCTCAAGCCACGGACGTCACACGCGTAAATTGACGCTCAGATCGACTGAATCACAGCAATCTAGCGACGCCCCGTCCGGCACAGCGCCCGACGGGGCTTCTTATATTCACTCAACAAGAACACACGGTGGCATGACTCATGAGTAAAACAATCAAGATTATCCCCCTGGGCGGTGCCGGTGAGATCGGTAAGAACATGACCGTGATCGAATATGGCGAGAACATGCTCGTCATCGATTCGGGCATCATGTTCCCTGAGAACGATATGCTGGGGATCGATTACATCATCCCCGATTTTAACTACCTGCGCGAAAACCGCAGCCGCGTGCGCGGGGTGGTGATAACTCATGGGCATGAAGATCACACTGGCGCGATCAATCACTTGATGGAAGACATCGACGCGCCTGTTTATGCTACCGGTCTGACCTGCGGTTTATTGGAAGTCAAGCTCAATCGCGCCGGACTGGCTGACAAAGTCAAATTGGTCACGATCAACGCCGGCGACTCGGTCCAGATCGGCCCTTTCGGGGTCGAATTATTCCACGTATGCCATTCTATCCCCGACGCCGTCGGGCTAGGGATCACCACTCCCGCTGGTTTAATCGTGCACAGCGGCGATTACAAATTTGACCACACCCCGGTCGACAACTGGCCAACGGATTTTGGCAAGTTGGCCGAATTTGGATCGCGGGGAGTGCTTGCACTGCTCGCCGATTCGACCAATGCCGATGAGCCTGGATGGACCCCCTCGGAGGCGGTAATCGACCCCGCCTTTGACAGGGTTTTCGAAGAGGCAGAGGGGCGCATCCTGGTCGGCAGCTTCGCCTCGCTGATCTCGCGCATGCAGCAAGTCGCCCACGCGGCCGAACGCCACGGGCGCCAGCTCGCCTTCGTTGGGCGCAGCATGGTCGATAACGCCAGGATGGCCCGCAAACTTGGCTACCTGGATGTTCCCGACGAACTGATCGTCGATATCAACCAGGCGCTCAAGATGAGGCCTTCCAAGGTCGTGCTGATGTGCACCGGCACCCAGGGTGAGCCCTACTCGATCCTTGGCCGGTTATCACAGGGGACGAACCGCCAATTCGATATTCAGAAGGGTGACACGGTGGTGCTCTCCTCCACCCCCATTCCGGGCAATGAGGAGCTCGTCCATCGCACCATCAACCGCCTGTTTCAGCGCGGCGCAAACGTGATTTACGACGCGATTGCACCAGTGCACGTGTCCGGTCACGCCAGCCAGGAGGAAATGAAGCTGCTGCTGCAGGTTGTTCGCCCTGAGCACCTCATCCCGATCCATGGAGAGCTGCGTCATCTCATGCAGCATTCTGTGCTGGCGCAGGAGATCGGCTTGCCAAAGCACAATATCGCCGTGGTCGAGAACGGCACAATTGTCAGTTTCAACGAAGGCGAGATGGCGATCGAAGGTCGCATCCCCGGCGGCTATATTTTCGTCGACGGGAGTGTCGTCGGCGATGTGGGCCCAAGGGTGCTGCGCGAACGTGAGGCGTTAGCTCGCGACGGTGTCGCCATCATCCATCTCATGCTCGATTGTGATGAAGGCAACCTTCTCGAGGAACCCGACATCATCACGCGCGGCTTTGTCTTCACCGAAGATGCCGGGGATTTGCTATCGGATGCCAGGTCACTCATCCGGGAGATCGTCTCCCAACCCTTCGACGGCACCCTAGAACGAAGGGTCGAAGAGGAACTTTCGAAGTTTTTCTACACACAAACCCGTCGCCGGCCGATGATTTTCGTGTTTGCCTCACGCTCAAACTGAGCGTGCTTCACGGATCGAACAATCTTCTCATTGCATCGCGGACCGGTGACGTTATAATCCTCAGCCAGATGATACAAACATATCCTGGTCGCCTCCTGATCGCCTCGCTCCTGCTGGTTATATCCGGCTGTAGCCTGCTGCCAGCCTCGCGACCTACCGCATCACCATCGCCAACCGAAACATCCTCTCCGCCTACACCCACGAGCATTCCTTACGCTGCGATCGTGGACGGAGAGATCATCTCGCTGCTGTCATTTGAGAACGAAGTCATGCGCTTTGAGCGGGCCAAACAATCCACTGGCATTGACCTTGCAACATTAGGAGACTACAAGTCCTTCGTTTTGGAAGAGATGATCGACTTGAAGTTGCTTGCGCAGGGCGCGCAAGAGCAGGGGCTGAGCGTGAGCGATGCGGACATCGACCGTCGCATCGAGGAATTGCAATCGGAATTAGGTGGACCCGAGAACATGGATGCCTGGCTGAGCGAGTATTTCTACTCATACGAAACCTTTCGAGAAGCGCTTTTGCAGGAACTCCTGGCGATGAATATGGTCAATTGGATCGCCGAAAATGTGCCTGCTGAAGTCGAACAGGTACGCGCCCGCCATATTTTGGTGGCGACACAAGACGAAGCCCAAGCATTGCGCGCTCAGATCGTTTCAGGCGCAGATTTCGATTCGCTGGCTCGGCAGGCATCGCTTGACGCCAGCACACGTCCGGCAGGTGGTGAATTAGGCTGGTTCCCGGAAGGCACCTTGCTGCAACCTGTCCTCGAAGAGGCCGCGTTTGCGACCGAACCCGGCGAACTCAGCCCCGTAATCGAAAGCGAACTTGGCTTTCATATCATTGAAGTCATGGAACGTGGACAACAGCCGCTCAGCTTTCAGGATCGACTTGCATTTCAGGAGCGCGCGGTTCAAGATTGGCTGGAAATTACCCGCACGAGCGCAGTGATTGACCGAAATATCGCTCACTGAGATCGGGCAGGAGGCGTAAGATCATGGATGATCAATTTGTGCGAGTTCCCAGGAAACGGTCCTCCGGGTTCGGGAACTTCATATTCAACGCATTGACACTGATCGTCGTGTTGGCGGTCGTGGCTGTTGGCATTGTGTTTGCGATGGTGTTCATCAATCCGTACTCATCGTATAACCCATTCCCTCCACCGACGGTGCCTGCCAGGCTTGGCACGCCGACCGCAACCAGCACGCCCGCCCAGCCGCTGCCCACTGCGTGGACACCGACTCCCTCGCGCACACCGCCCGCGACGGATACGCCCGAACCGACAGCGACCGACACACCTGTGCCGACATTCACGCCCACGACCGTGCCGCCTCCGTTCGCGCTGCAACCGGGAAACCCGGTGCGTATTCCCAACATCGCAAACGACAAATCCTGTGATTGGATGGGTGTTGGCGGGCAGATTTTCAACCTTGAGAATCAGCCGATTGCTGGCCTGGGTATCCACCTGGAGGGAGATTTGCAGGGCGAAGCGATCGACCTGGACGCTATCTCCGGATCTGCCCCGGATATCGGCCCATCAGGGTATGTATTTGACCTGGCGGATCAACCGATCGTAACCGAAGGATCCCTATGGATCCAGCTTAACGATGGCGGTGGAACACCGCTTTCAGAACAGATTTTCTTCAACACCTCGGATAACTGCAACGAGAACTTCGTGATGATCAACTGGCGGCAAGTGCGCGAGCAGTAAGCGCCACGGTTGAAGATAATAGAAGCCCGCAGTCGACTGCGGGCTTTTTCTTATACGGATGACTGGTATATGAATTCCGTGTACCGTTTCAGCCCAGAACCTCCCTGATGGCGTTGCACACGTACTCGACATCTTCCTCCGGCATCACGCTCGAAAAGGGCAGCGCCAGGCTGCGCGTTCCCAGGTCCTCAGTCACCGGGAAATCGCCTTCCTTGTAATCGAATCTCTCACGGAAATAGGGCTGTAGGTGGATCGGCGCGAAATACGGTCGAGATGGCACGCCACGTTCCGCAAGCGCATCCGCGACCTCAACCTGCTCCAGGCCTTCTGCCAGACGGACTACATAAACGAACCAGCTCATGCGGGTGGTCGCATCGACGATCTGAGGCACCTCCACTGCATCGACCCGTTCCAGGCGCTCTGTATACCACCCGGCGACCTGCTCACGCTTTTCCAGCAGCGCGTCCAGCCGCTCCATTTGCGATCGACCCAGCGCGGCGCTCAATTCGCTCAGACGATAGTTATAGCCCAAATAGGTGTGCTCCAACCAGGTATCACCGGGGGCACGCCCCTGGTTGCGCAGCGCGCGCACAACCTCGGCGATCTCATCCTCGTCGGTCACCACGATGCCACCCTCAGCGGTGGTCATCTGTTTGTTCGGATAGAAAGCAAAGACGCCCGCATCACCCAACATCCCCGCCGGCCTGTTCTTGTAAAGCGCCCCGATCGCTTCACACGAGTCCTCCAGGATGCCCAGGCCGAATTTCGCGGCAATCCTCTGTAATTCATCGTAATCTGCCGGCTGCCCGAAGACATCGACAGGCAGGAGGGCTTTCAGTTGGCCGCCCGGTTTGGCACCTTTGCGGGGGAGCCATTGATCGGCTTCCGGACCACCTTTCTGCAGCGCTTCAGCCGCCTGCCCCACCTTTGCCGTATCGATGTTGCCCGTGCGCGCATCGACATCGACGAACACCGGCACAGCGTGCTCATACAGCAGCACGTTCGCTGAAGCGACGAACGAGAACGGCGTCGTGATCACGTAGTCACCCGGACCGATGTCGATCGCCCGCACGCAGAGGTGCAGCCCTGCAGTGCCGGAGTTGACGGCTACGGCGTGTTTTGCTTCAACGTAGCGAGCCACAGATGCCTCGAAGGCCTCGATCTCGGGGCCCATGCTCAAATATGGTGTGCGCAGCACAGCCGCGACCGCCTCGCGTTCACTGTCGGTCAGATCTGGCGCCGACATTGGAATCCGGCGCTCTCCCTTTGTTTCACTCAAACGAACCCTCCGATCGGGTGAAAATTCTCAGTTTGGCGGCCAGATCTGGCCCGCCCTGATGATCTGATTGGCTGGTACGTCGGACTTGATCACCGCACTGTTGCCAATCTTCGCCCGTGAGCCGATGTGCACGTCCAGGTTCACACTCACGCCCATTCCGACGAGCACCCCCTCTTCGACGGTGACGCCTCCGGCAAGCAGCGTCCCCGGTGCGATGTTGACATAGTCGCCAAGCATGCAATCATGCGACACGACTGCGGCAGTGTTGACGATCGTCCCGAATCCGACCTTAACGTCGCTGCCGACGTAGGCGTGTGGAAAGACCTGAACGCCGGGCTGGAGTTCTGCCGAAGGCTCGATAAATGCGGTCGGGTGTACGAGTGTAGGAAAGGCATACCCGGCCCGGATCAGACGTGTGAACACCTCGATGCGCCGGCTGATATTGCCAATGCCTCCAACAGCATTCACCGCCAGATGAATGTCTTTCTTGCGTATCGCCGGCAGGTTTGATCCTTTTCCGATCACGGGAATCCCCATGATCTCCTCCCCTTTTTCCAGGCCGTCGTCGATGATGCCGGCGATCATGAAGCCGTCCAGCAAACGGATCATGTCGATGAGTGATTTACCGTGCCCGCCGCCACCATAAATAATCAGATCTCCAGAAGTCGTATCGACGTCAGCAGTGACAGATTCCGTTTCTCGCGTAGATGCTATCCGTTCCAGGACCAACGCTTCGGTCACGAGCCGGTCCGTAGGAAGGCTATCCAATTCGACCCCGGAAGTACGTGCCAATTCGAGACCCGGTTGTGTAATTCGCAGATCGGCGGGTAGGCCGGTGGTCTTGCTTGGACTGTCAGCTCTTACCGGTGGTTCCCAATCGCCGCTGGGCGCAAGCCAGCACAATCGCTGGCCGGCGTTCACGCGGTCGCCTACAGACCAATTCAGCCCGACAATATAGCCAGAAACCGGAGCGTGAAGATCGTTGGATGCCTTCGTTGTCTCCAGTGTGCAGATCGGGTCGCCTTCTGAGACCTGATCCCCTTCAGCGACATGCAGCGCGCTGATCTGGACATCAGGCTCATTGGGGTTGATCAGCGGTATGTTGATTTCGAGGGCTTTATCCATCGGGCCTTCCGATCACGGCACTTAAAAGATCCATTCACCGTTCTTAGCTCGGCGCTTGAAGCGCCGGTTCGCTGCGAGTCTACAGAAGGTCGTCCACATTGTCCATAATGGTAGTGTCAGGGGTGTCCCACCAACTCACGGGCTGCAGCGATCACGTCATACACCTGCGGCAGCATTGCCTGCTCCAGTGGACCTGCAGCTGGTACGGGTAAGTCCAGTGCGGCGACCCGGCTGCTGCGGATGGAAGCACTGCTTTCCCCCAGAACCTGTGCAATCACCTCCGCACCATAACCCAGCGCCCCAGTGCCTTCCTCCAGTACCAGCAGCCTTCCGGTCTCCTGTGCATGCCTGCGCACCGATTCGAGCTTAAACGGGCTGATCTGTGTCGGAACCAGCAGCTCCACGAAAATTTCGTGCTCATACGCTAGCCGCAGAATAGCTTCTCGCCCAACTTCGGCCATGTATCCATAGCCCAGCATCGTAATTGCTGCGGTCGGAGCGCCGCGGATGCTGAGGTGATGCTCCGGGTAGCGGGTGTCCGTCGAATGGACCTGAACTTCCGACTGCGATACCGCATCAAACAGCTCTTGTGCATAAAGCACTTTGTTTTCGATCAACAAAACGGGCTCGCTGTCATCCAGCACCGCCGTCTCCAGCACACTCCCCGGATCTCCAAGCGAGTTCACGGCCAACGTGCGCAACCCGGGGATCCCGAGGAAATGCTTCTCCAGTGTCTGGCTGTGCGTGGGGCCGTATCCCCTTCTGCCTCCCATCGGCGTGCGAATCACGATCGGGACCTCGACCGCGCCGCCCGAAATCCACTTGAATTTTGCAGCGTGGTTGAGGATTTGATCGGCGGCGAGCATCAGAAAGTCGCCGAACATGATCTCGACAACGGGCAAATAACCTCGCATCGCCATCCCCACACCCACACCGACGATCCCGGCCTCGGAAACCGGTGTGGTGATGACACGCCCCGGAAATGCAGAAGATAAGCTGCGCGTGACCTTGAACGCGCCTCCGTAGGGATCCAATAGATCCTCGCCCAGTAAGTAGACTCGATCAGACGCTTCGAGGGAGCGGCGCAAGCCGGCGTTAAGCGAAGTGAGAACATTCGTCATGCGTAAAGCCCACCAACCACATCGACACCGAGCGAGCTGCTTTCGGGAGCATTTTTCGCACGCTCAAATGCCGTCTCAACTTCCTCCGCAACCGCTGCATGAATGCTTTCCCGCGCCTGGTCATCCAGCCGCTCCGCCTGCAACGGCAACGGGTCGGCTTTACGGTATGCCTCGATCTCATCCGGATCGCGACTGTCGTCACCCTTTGAATGGGGTGCAAATCGATAGGTTTGCAGGACCAGGGCGCCCGGCTTTCCGGACCGTGGCAGCTCAACGGCCTCCGCTGCCGCACTGTGGATATCTCTCACATCCGTGGTGTCGATCGCCTGCACGGGAATACCAAACGCATCGAAACGCCCTTCGATTGAACCGGCTAAGTTCATATGAACCGGCGTGCTCTGAGCGTAACGGTTGTTCTCAACGATAAAAAGCACCGGAAGCGACCATAAGGAAGCCATGTTCAAGCTTTCGTAGACCACGCCCTCTCCAAGCGTGCCGTCGCCCATAAACGCGAACACAACCTCGCCGCGGTCAGCCTCGCGCGCCGCTAATGCCATGCCGACAGCTATCGGGACCGTCCCTCCCAGCACACCATTGGCGTAGAAATTTTGCCAGTGCAGGTGTTGACTGCCGCCGCGCCCCCCACACACTCCGCTCTGTTTGCCCATTAATTCCGCGGCAAGCGCGCTCATGTCGCCGCCGTAAGCGAGAAAATGACCGTGACAGCGGTGGTTGCTGACCACGATGTCATCTTTTTTCAGGTGCTGGAGCACACCTACCGCATTGGCTTCCTGCCCGATATATGTATGCGTGGTGCCGTAGAAAAGGCCACTGGGGAAGAGGTCCAGGACTTGCTCTTCGAAGCGGCGGATGCGCAGCATCTGTGAATACGCACCGCGATCGTCAAATGAAGCTTGTTTATTCTCGTCCATTCGTTCCCAGTCGGGTTAATTCAAGTGGTTGCAAACACTGTGCAATCATACCATCAGATTAAAACGAGCCGCCCCTGAGGGCGGCCCATCATCAACCATTAATTCGGTGTGCAGAGCGCTTACATATTCGTTTCTGCGAAGTCCTGGCGAACGATCCTCCACGCTTCGTGTGTGCCTGCCGGTGCCTTAGCGACTGCGAAATAGCGTTTTCGGCCATCGTCCGAGACTTTAACCTCGATGCGCCAATCTGCACTCTTGAACTTCGACTTTGACTTCACATCATAAAATTCAAGTGTCTCTTTCATTATTTCCTCCTCGACTTACACTAAATTTGATGTTTGTTAGGTGCTCATCCTACCACGTTAACAGGCTTGCGCAACCCCCACACAGGCGTATACCTGTACAATACCTCTACAAATCGTTGTGACTTGATTCGCCTGAATTTCCCAAAAATTCCTCCGCCGTGGCGTGGCCCTGCTGGCTGATCCCCTCCCGACGGATGACCTTCCAAACCGTGATCAACAGGATTTTGAAATCCAGCCACAATGACCAGTTATCCACGTACCACACGTCGTAGCGGAATTTATCCTCCCAGGTCAGGGCGTTGCGGCCGTTGATCTGCGCCCAACCGGTGATTCCCGGCAGAAACTCATGCCTTCTCGCCTGCTCGGGTGTGTAGCGCTCCAGATACTGCATGAGCAGAGGCCGCGGTCCGACCAGGCTCATCTCGCCACGCAGAACATTCCACAATTCAGGCAGCTCATCGAGGCTTAACGAGCGTAGAAACCGTCCCACCCCCGTCAGCCGTTCTGCATCCGGCAGCACTTCACCATCCCCGCCACGGACCTCACGCATCGTCCGGAATTTGTTAAGCACAAAGGATTCGCCCCGCAATCCCGGCCGTTTTTGGCGGAAGAGCACCGGTGAGCCCATCGATAGGTAGACCGCAGCGGCGATCAGCAGGATGAATGGAAGCAGGATCATGCCACCGATTACTGTCAGGATCAGGTCAAATATGCGCTTGCGAAGCGGCACGCCTTCCGGGAGTAATCGTGCGGTCATGAAACCTTCCGCTCGGTTCCGCCCGGTCCAGCATTCTCGCTGTCACCGCCCAGCGTGGACTGCATCAAGCTCAGCATGCGGTCCGCCAGGGATTCTCGGTCGAAATACTTCATGACGTATTCACGCCCGCGCTTACCCATCTCTCGAAGTTCGCTGCGTTTTGGTTGCCACAAACTGACTTTCTCCGCCAGCGCGCCTGCGTCGCCGGGCTGTACAAAAACCCCAGCGCCCGCCTGCTCGACAACCTCACGGATCACCCCATCGATCATACACAAGACCGGCAGACCGGCCGCCATGTAATCAAACACCTTGTTGGGGTACGTTAACTTGTATGCCGGAATGTCCTTCAACACAGCCAGGCCCATATCGCCTTCCACGAGATACCCGGCGATATCGTCCTTTGGCACCGGGGGAAGAAAGTAGACGTTTTCCAGGCCTATATCTTCCGCCTGAGCCTGGAGTTTGGGTTTGTCCTTTCCGGCACCGATAAACACGAATGCGAATTGATCGTCACCGGAAAGCTCATCGGCAGCCTTAAGCACGACGCCCAGGTCGTTGGACATACCATGCGCACCAGCGTAGATAACGACGAACACATTTTCATCAAGACCAATTTGATTGCGCAGCCCGGCGTGTTCCGCACCTACACTTATCATCTCGGGATCCGCGCCGTTGGGCACGACGAATACCTTGTCCGCCCCCTTTGAACGGACGTGATCGACGAAACCGGGAGAATTCACAACCACGATCGTCGCCCTCCGGTATAAGAACCGCTCCAACCATTCAGACAGCCAGATCAACAACCGGTTCGTCAGCACACCGACCTCGACCGCAAAATAGGGCCAAAGGTCTCGCACTTCAAGCACAAAAGGGACACGCTTGATGCTCGCAACCCAGAAGGCGGTCAGCGCCTGGAAGATCGGCGGGGTCGTCCCCCACACGAGGTCAACCTGTTTGATTCGCAATGCAGACCAGAATGAGGTCCACATAAAGCTCACGAAGTTGACGATGCGGTGCAGGAACGAAGTATGCCAGCCGCCGTAGCTTGCGCAGCGGATGATTTGCACGCCAAGTTCATCGACCGTTTTTACAGCACCTCTGCGTGGATCTGCCGAAGCGCCGGTCAGGTAGCTTAACCGCCCTGCGATCACGCGCACCTGATGTCCGCGTGCCTGCATATGGCGAGCGAACTCGTGGTGACGGGTGCCGCCGGCTTCACCTATTTCAGCGAACGCTTGATGGATCAGAAGAATATGCATCGTTCAGTTCAAGGTACTCTGCTTGATAGCGTACCCACTGCAGCGGCCATTCTCCCGTAGCAGGTTCATTCCAACCAATTTCAAGCTGTCCCTCATCTTCCCCCGCCCAGAGCCAATCGCTCTGAACGCGCAATGGCAGTTCTGCCTGCCAGCGTAGCACATATTGCAGCGCCGGCATTTTAAGCGCATACGTGGGCGAGAACCACCCCATGGTTTCAACCGCCCCATCGGGTTTATTGCCAGAAACACAATTTCCCGCACGTACCAGCCACCGCTGGTTATCCTGGGGTGCGGTGACAACCCGCACCTCGCCAACCGGCGTACGCAGATTCAGCGCCCCCTCAGCGAGGCTCCATGGCAGGTCTGGTAACAGCCAACTCAATGCGATCTGGTGCTGGCCAGCCCCCAGCAGATCGTCTATCACGCCCCAGTGCCGATCGCCAGCGCGGATGACGGTTCTGCGGTGCATGAGCCGACCTTCCAGGTCAGCACAGCGTTCCGCAGTGATCACTTGCAAGCCACCACCCTCACTCAGCCACATGCCGCGCACCCGGGCCTGGTTCCAGTTCAACCAGAGGAAACGGCCGGCACGAATCATCGCTTCGGCACCATCCACAAGCACGGTGTTATGACGTGCGGTTCCGGAGAAGGCATTGTCCCAGGGTGGCTCGGCGTTGTAAAGATACGTACCTGCGTCCATTGCGATGTTCAGCGAGCCAAACCATAAGTCGAGATGTAATTGGTCGGCATGCCCAGGCCGGCTCTTAAAGTGGCTGGCACGCAGGAACGTCCGTGCTTTCTCTCCGCTTAGTTTATAAATTCCGGAATCCTTCAGCGCAGGCGTCTGCTCAGTGACAAGCCGCTCCCTTGCGGGTTGCTCACCATCTCGCAAGCCCAGCCATAGGCTCCACTCATCCCACAAACCGGTTCCGTACAGTGGCCCATCGCCCACAAGCCGGCCGGCGGCCTGCAGGGTAGGGCGGTGATCATCGAAAGGAAGGGTGCTCAGCGGCAGGATCTCGGCACCATCATTCGGACCCAGGTTAGGCGCCGATCCCGTGTCTGGATCAACAAGTGTGTGCAGCCAGGCAGTCATTTGAGCGATCTGTTTAAGCGTCGCCTTCGGCAGCGGTTGTCCCTGCAGTTCGGCAAGCCGAGCCGCCCACAAAGCGGCTTGCAGTGCGAGCCGATGGTAATTCACGGAGTGCTGAGCATAGCCGCCATCTGGGAAAACCTGCTCGCGCAACGCACGAATCAGCCAACGGCTCCCAATTCGCCGCCAGCGGCCTGCGTGCTTGAACTCCGGGAATAGGGTGCCCACACTGTAAAGCCCGATGGCCTCGACAAGCAGGTGATTATTACCTTGTGCTATAGCGTAGGAAAGCGTCGGCGGGATGCGTTCGGCATGAATGGCGATCGTTTGAGCGAGAGTCGCGATCCGCTGCGGATGGACGGCGAATTCCGCCTGCATCGCGTAGAGGGCAAAGATGAGCGCCAGCATGCGGATGCTCACCTCCTGAGCCGAGTGCCAGTTTATCCCCATGTTCGGAGGATTCGCATCTCGCCATGCAAGGACTAAATCCCAGAAGATTTCAAAATATTTTGCGTCCCCGGTGAGCGCATAAGCGCGTGCCAGTCTAAACACCCACCCAAAACGGTTGACCTCCCAGATCAACTTCACATCTGAAGGCAGCTCGACCAGATCGATCTCGCTCCAGTGCTTGTCGGATGGGGCTCGCCCCGTTGCGACTTTATTTAGCAGCGGAGCGAAGCGGTGCCAGTCAGGCGGGAAACCCAGTTCGGCTCTGTGCAAACCGAAGAGCGCAAAGACGCCGGTTTCGATCTCGTCCGCTGCAGAAACTGCAAGATCGGACTGGGGGCCGAGTAAATCCCCCAATTGCCACTGCAAAGCATCCTGCTCGGGCAAGAATAATCGTGGGGCCGCTGAAGCTCGGTATGCGGCATAGGCGTCAGGATCGTCATCGATACGGGCCTTGAGCCAGGTCGAGAGGGGACGGTCGCCCCAATCATAAAGAGGCGTCTGTCTGCGGATCAAGCCGCTGTCCAATCCCAGGCGGTATTGGCCGAAGCGCAGCAGCGCGGCTGGTCCCAGTTCTCGCAGCGCGTGAGAAAGGATCGGTTTCATGACCGATCAGAAGCTTGCTAGCGGCTCTACGCGGATCGGCTCACCGCTGTGCAGCGATTTGACCGCTGCAAATGAAGCCTGTGCGACCCCGAACAGATCGACGTATGGGATCGGCGGCAGCCCACCTCCCTGAATCACTTCGCTGAACACGTGCCATTCACCTCGATGCCCTTTATCCTGCCGCAGCCAGGAGCGGGAGATTCGCCGACGCCCATCCCCGGCTACTTCAAGCCGCCGGAAATCGTCAAGAACCGCCGTCTGACCGCCCCCAAAAATCTCCACTCGTTCTTTAGGGAATGCGCGGCTGCCGTTTGCGAGGTAGCTGACCGTGCCGATCGAGCCGCCTTCGAATCGCAGCGTAATCTGCACATTGTCGTCACGGTAGCGGCTGTCGCCGATCAAGCCAATGCATTGGACCTCCACGGGAGGATGACCGGCGAGATAGGTCAGGAAATCGATGAAATGGCAAGCTTCGCCGATGATGCGACCGCCACCTTGTTCGGGATCATGCAGCCAGTGATCGCGAGGCAGCGCGCCCGCGTTGACTCGATAGTGCATCATGAGCGGGTCTCCAATCGAGGCGACACGCTCCTTTAGCTCAAGAGCCAGCGGGGCGAAGCGGCGGTTGAAACCGACCGTGAGCAGTCCTTCAGCCGATGACAACGAATGCTGGACTTGATTGAGCGAATCCCGATCGATCGCCAGCGGTTTCTCACAGAAGACATGCTTGCCCACATCCAGCGCAGCGCATACTTGCTCAGCGTGCAGGTGATGCCTGGTCAGGACCACGATCGTGTTGATCTGCTCGTCTTCAAACAGTGCTTCTGCTTCGGAGGTGGCGTATCGAAAACCGTAGCGCCGGCCAGCATCCCCGGAGGAGAGCCCTGACGCCGTAGCTAACCCGACCCAATTAAGCCCGGGTACCTTCTTCATCGCGGGGAACATCACCCCCGTAGCGAAGTTGCCCGCTCCGATCACACCCAGGTTGACCTGCGCATCGCTCCTGTGCTCCCCCGAACGCAGTTCGATGCGTCGCTCCGCAGCCGCGCTTCTCTCGCCATCTGTTGTGTAAGTGAGCAGAACACCGACAAAATCCTCGTCCGGGTCGGCGATAAACTCATAGGCATCTGTAGCTCGCTCGATAGGAAAGCGATGGGTGATCAATGCGTCGGCTTCAATATCGCCTTCGGCGATCAATTCGAGAAAAGCGTCGAGATTGCGCCCCTCTGTCCAACGCACGTAGCCGTAAGGGTAATCCTTACCGCCCTCTTCGTAAGCGGGATCGTAGCGGCCTGGCCCGTATGAGCGCGAGATCACAAATCGAAGTTCTTTTTCGAAGTATGTCTTCCGGGGGAGCTCTGTTCCTACGACGCCCGTGGAAACGACCGCACCTTTATCGCGGGCGATCGCTCCGGCTAACACGACCGTGTCATTGGAGACCGTGTCGGCGCAGATCTGGACCAGATCAAATCCGTGTCCATGCGTAAAGGCCGCGCCCTCACGCTCCGCATGTTCCCGCTCCACAGCCTCGAAACCCAGCAAGCGGGCGCGCTTGACGCGCTGCGGGTTGACATCGATGCCGAACACGGCGCAGCCAGCCGACCTGGCGATCATCGCGGCCATCAACCCCAGCAACCCTAGCCCTATGACGGCGACACGATCGCGCACGCCCACCTTACCCAGGCGGAAACCGTGCAGGGCAATCGCTCCCAGCGTCGTGATGGCACCCTGCTCAAACGTGACTTCATCAGGCAGTTTCGACAGCAGGTTCTCAGGTACCAAGGAATACTCAGCGTGCACGGCATATCCACCGCCTGCACAGGCGACCCGGTCCCCAACCTTGAAGCCCTCCAGCCCCTCGCCAATCTCCACAATCGTTCCGGCGGACGCATAGCCCAGCGGCATCGGCTGATCCAACCTGTTTTGCACCGCATCGTACGTCGTGAGCAGACCCTCACGTTGAATCTTCTCTAACACCTGCCGGACGAGATCCGGACGGGAACGCGCCTTCCCAAGCAAGCTTTTGCCCGCAAACTCAACCAATGCTCGCTCTGTACCCACCGAGACTACCGAAGCAGCGGTCCTGACGACGGCCATTCCCGGCTGGGCGGAGGGGGTTGGCACATCCAGAAGAACGGTCTCACCTGTGGCGATTTCCTGAACTACTTGTTTCATCTAAGCGCCGTTTCTACATATTTCAGCATGTGGTCGGGTAAGATTGGTCGCGATTATAGCATCGGGCCGAGACTGCTCATACCGCCGGCAGATGCTGCTCGGAGACTAGCACCCGGCTGCCAATCTGCGCACCTTCTCCGCCGCAGAAACCTTCAGCCTGGGGTGCATCACAAAGTATTGCCGGCCGTCTTCTTTTGCTTGCGGCTGCGCCTCCATGTTCTCATCACGCAGGCCGCGCAGGCCGCTCATCATCAACCTGACCATTTGGGGTTCCAACCTGCGTCGAATTCGGTCAAGCGTATCACCCTCTCGGACCTGCTCATGATGATGCAGCAGGATAGGTCCAGTATCGACACCGCGATCCATAAAATGCAGCGTGAGCCCGATTTCGGGTTGGCCACTCGCCTCCAGAATCGCCCACTCAACCACGTCCATGCCCCGGTACGTAGGCAGGATACCGCTGTGACAGTTCAGCACACCCATTGTGGGGATCTCTAAAACGGCCTTTCGCACCAGCCCACCCCCACTGAAGACAATCACATCAGGGCTTAATCGGGTCAGGAGTTCCACGAGAGTGGAGTCATTAAGGTCAGGTTTTTGAATATATGCTGCCTCAAATCGGCGGGCCATCTGGGCCAGATTTTCATCTGGAAGATCTGCTTCAGCAGCCAGGCCAGCCAGCGTTTCTTCTTCCCCGGGAGGATAAGCGCCTTCCCCGAGCCACAATTTGTTATAGATTTTGCGGGCTAATCTGGCTCCATCTCTGCGCAGTTCTCCGCGGACGCGTTTCCAGGACCACATGGAACGAACGGCGACGCCGATCAGCTCCAATTCGTCTTCCCTGTGGACCATTTCGGCCAGCAGCCGCGAATACAGGCTCGACGGCGTTGGAGCGAAGAGCACCATGCGAAGCCTCACGTCAGCGCCTCGAACGCTAACTGAACCTCCGAAACCGCCAAAACGTATCTCGCCAGCAGATCCGTCGGGACGCTGCGCCGGTGAACAGGCAGAGCCCAATCGATGAGTTTCATCGCCGCATTGAGGTAGCGCAGATCGTTGTACTTGCGCGCACCGCGTGCTAAAAGAATGGCTGTGTCGTGTTTCTCAAACCAGCGGGCGGTACTGCCACCGTGACTCAGTCGCAGACAACGCTTCCTGCGAAGTTCCACATGACGCAGCAATGTTTCAACAAATGCTTTTATCTGTAGATCTCCAGCGCCATCCTGGCCTTGAAGGATGGAGAGCAAATGGATCGCGGTGAAGCGCTCGACGCTGCCTTTATCGACGATCCCCATTTCAGAACGCACATTCAGCCATTCAACGGCCTGCTCTTCAGCGGGCAGTCTTAGAGCAGTTGCTTCGCTCGAGCCAAACGATTCACTGAACTTGATCGATGTCTTCTTCAGGTTTTCGACTGCCTGCTGCAGCTCGCCTGCCCAGGGAGGTTGATCTACAGGATCTTGGAGCGCGCGGCCCAGATCGTCGACACTGCGCCGGACGAATCGCTCATACTCAGCCTCGCCGGCGGAGTCATCAAGCCACGATTCGGCCGCCTGCACCAGGGGTTCGAACCAATCGCGCTTCATCTCAGCGATCCCATGCCAGCCGCATCAATGCGCTCACGCCGTCCAGCCCCACCAGTCCTTCTCCGCTCACGGGCAAGGCGGCCGCCTCGACCGGTCCCGACGGGCAGCTGATCACACCGTACTTGAACACCTTCATCGGCCTCCAGAAATCTTTCTTGAAACTGTGGATTTCCTGCCAGTGAAAAGCGTCAGGGCTAACCAACACAGCGGCGGTGTCACGCTGGACCGCTGGCCCGGGCTCCACGGTCGTGAAGGCTATATATAGACCCTCCTGCGTGCGCGCCCCGTACCAGGACGGCGCTTCAATCACCTGACCGACCTCGATCTCACCGGTGCGCCGGTCCATTCGACATGCTGTGTTCTCTTCGATCTGACTATCGGTCAGCCAACACACGTGATCTGGCGTGAAAAACAATCGCACCGCGCGCCAGAGCTGGCCTCCATCACCTATTCTTTCAACGCTCTTGAAACGATCCCGTGTCAGGTAGAAGAAGCACTCGCCATCATAATCGCCTACAGGCGCCCAGAGCGCTTCGGCATCATACGGATCGCGATACACGCCATGGACGTGTCGGATCGTACCCGCCTCAAATCTATGCGCCTCCTCCCAGCTCTGTAGATCAGGCGCGAGTCGCCAGATCGCGACCGTCTCGCGTCCTGGATTCATAAAATATTCTCCGAAGTAAACCCAGCCCTCACGATCTTCAGTGATCCCGCCGTGGAGCACGCTGTCACCCTGAATGTGGAAGAGTCGTTCCAGTTTGTTCTTTGGATTCAGCCGAAAGGCTTGTCCAGCGCGGATCCCCAGTAGACAGCCCGCTTTGTTCAGATAAAGATTGCACTTGTCCGCGCGCATGGCACGTGCCGATGCCCGCGCGAATCCAAAGTAGTCACGTGGCGAAGCGAACGGAAATCTGGCGACCTGTTCCCAGCGACTGCCAGGCCTCCCATGCAGTATCCAGCGACCGCGAGTTCCCCAGAACGAACCGTCTTGCTCGCGATGATGCAGGATTGCAGCTTCAGGGATCAACTCGATAGCTTTGACTCTAAAACCCGATCCTTGAACCCTCGTCATCTCAGGCCGTGTTTCTCGTGACTGTCTCATAGAAGGCCTCAACCGAATCGGTCACAACATGGCGTGCGGCGCGCTTATCCACAATCGCCTGGTTGATCGCCTGTGCTTCAGCTCTGCGAATGGGCGCTTCGATCAGGGCCGACACACTTCTCGCGAGTTGGTCCGGGTCACCCGGATCAATCAACTCGCCGTTCTTTCCCGGCTCGATCCACTCCCGGAGTGATTCAAGGTCGCCGACGACGGGGAAACAGCCGCACGAAATTGCCTCCAGGAAGGAGTTCGGCGTGCCATCGTGTTCGCTCGGCGAAATAATGATCCAGGAGCGACGGTACAGCGCCGCCATTTCATATGCATCCAGTGTCGGCAGCAGATGCGCCTTTCTCCGCAGATGCGGGTCATGCAACCATTGGATAGCCCGGCTTTCTCCGGCCATCCCCGGCATCAGAAAATGCGTATCCGGGTGCTCTTCAAGAATGGTCTCTATCGATCGGAAAAAGGTGTCGCTGCGTACATACGCACGGAAACCGCGCGGGTTGATCACCACCGGGGCGCCCGGTGGAATGCGCTCAAGCAGATCCCTGATCTCTTTGCGCATGGGCAGGTCAAGCGGATTACCTGGCTGAAAGATTTCACGCTTTATGCCTCCACCGCCAGGCAGCACAATCGTCGGCACGTCTTTTTCAAGACCCCAATCGAAAGCCAGACGGATATCCCGGCGGCAGTCGGTATGCAGCCCCTCAGCACGACGGACCGCCGAGGCGGTCAGTTTTCGCATCCAGGGCGATGACTTGGCGTGAAGCGTGAAGTCGTTACCCCACACGGAGAGCACAAGCGGGATATCCGGGTTGGTCCGTGCGGCGAGCATACCCTCGAACGGGATGCGCAGGGCGTGGATAAGGTCAACATCGACCAGATCCAGCACATCACGAAGATTTTGAGCCGCCGGGATGAGTGTGAGCGGGCCCAGCCAGTGCTTGATCAACGAGCGCAGCCCAATTCCGGCGGCTCCACCCGGCGGTTTCACCACACCGGCATCCCTGCGCCCAATGCCACTGAACCCGACCTCAACGTTATGGAACGACTTCAGCCCTTCAATTGGTTCCGAGGGAAATGTCGTCGCCAGGTGGATATCATGACCACGCTCGATCAAAGGCTCGATCCAGCCGCGTGCAATCGGGCTGCGACCGTCAGCCACAAACATAACTCGCACAGTCATGGCTTCTCGACACTCTCGACAGCGCGCACGAAGACAGAGACCATCGTCTCGATATTGAAGCGATTGACGCTCAGTTCGTACGATTTTTGTCCCATCTCCAACAGCGCTTCGGGGTCTTCTAACGCGTCACGCAGTGTCTCATACAGCCGTCCAGGATCATCAGGGGGCACCAACCAGCCGTTCCCGCCGGAGACCAGGTCAACCTGGGTACCATCCCCTTCTGCCACAATTACCGGCAATCCAGACGCCATCGCTTGCTGGACGGCAAGTCCACCGGTGCCGGGCAGCACGAATAGATCCGCCCATTCGAACCAGGTTATCAATTCACTGCCGTAGGCCGCACCCACGAAACGAACCTGTGGAAGCACTTCTTCAGCCTGCGCCTCAAATTGCTCACGCGCCGGACCCTCACCCACGATGACCAAATCGACCGTCCGATTCAGGCGAGCGCATGCCTCCAGAAGCAGATCGATGCGCTTGCGCTCCTGCAGGCGCCCCACAAACAATATACGCGGATCGCGGCCGTTAAAACTGGCGTGATCGGGCTTAGACTCCGGGGCGGGGGCTACCGCGTTATGCGCGATGAAAATTCGCTCTGGAGGGAAACCAAGTGCACGGTACTCTTCCGCCCCCTGACTGCTGTAGGCGATCAGTGCATCAAAGCGCTGCAGGTAGCGCCTCCGTACCCATTGCCGCGCCTCGGCCAGCGGTCCCCAAACCGGCGGTGCGCCAAGCGCCCAGCCGATCACCGGACGCCGGCGCGCATGCATCCAATCCATCGCCTTCCTGTTGGACAGGTAGCGCGGGTTGGCTTCAAGGACGAGCGCATCGGCGTCGGCAGCCTCCAGCCAATCCTCTACTCCCTTTTGCCAGAGCAGGTACCATCTACCCGCCAGTAAGTGCTGGTTCTCTGCGCGAACCCATTCAGCGACTTCAAGGTCGTCCGCACTGTGAATCATTTCATCCTGACGGGATTCGCCCGCGAACACACTCAGCCCGCCGCTGCACGCGCCGGCCAGCAAATCAAAAAACGGGGCGCGGTAAGCGGGCAGGACGCGCTGCTGCAAGGCCAGCCGGCCATCAAAACTGGCAGTCTCGACCGGAACCTGCGCATCCTGAAGAGAAGTCACCAGCCGATCGCCTCCAGGTACCCATCCACCATTCGATCTAAACCGAACTTATCTTCCGCTCTTCTGCGAGCGCCGCTTCGAAATGACTCAAGATCGCTCAGCACCGTTCGCGCCGCCAAAGCCAGCCCCTCGAAATCCGGCGCTTCCAGATTCCATGGATCGGCCCCGTATGCGACGATGCGACCGGATTCTTGATCGACGATCTCACCCAGCGCACCCGTATCAAAACCGACAACCGGTAACCCACACGCTAACGCTTCGATGACCGCGTTGGGGCAGGCAGGATGAATATCCGCGGCGAACAGTAGGTGGGCCGATCGATCGATCTCGGGAATACGCTCTCTCGGGACCGAACCCGTCCAATGGATCGGAACGAGACTGCGTCCCTGGGCGGCATGTATGACCTCATCTGAAGCATCGCCGACAACCATCAGCTCGATCGGCTCCGCATGTATACCCTGCAGCACATTAGCGAAGGCGACCGCATGCTCCAGGCCGAGCTCGTAGCCTCCAGCCAGGCGACCCTCGACAACCAGCAATCGAACCCTCTGCAGCGGGCGCTCGTTCACACCTTGAGGTTTGTAAAGATCCAGATCGACACCGTTGTAAACGACCGCGTGGGGGACATTTGTAGCGCCATAAACAGATTCCCACCAGCGGTGCACAAAATGACTCTGGTAGACAACGCCAGTAGCCAGATGGTTGCGGGTAAATGAGAGCAACAGATTCGCCCGCTCAGCCTTAAGGTAATGGTACAGTCCCGTCCTGCGTTTCTTGTGGATCCAGTTGATCCCATCAAGACGCTGGAAGATTCGAACCCCTGATTTTCTTGCATGCCACAAGCGTAGCAGATCGCGTGTCCCGCCCACGATGAGCGCCGCCTCGACATTCGGATGATCCAGATCCAATGTGGTCGCTATACCGCGCTCTTTCAAGGCGCTCAGCATTTTCAATTGAAAACTGGTTGTGCCGCCTGTACCAGAGAGCTTCGGGATCAGGCATAACCTTCGTTCACCCGGCTCGTTCATGGAATCACGCATCGATCGAACCCGCTTTCCAGCCGGTCAAACACGTGTGAATGAGCACGCGGATTGCTGCGGAATCCAAGCTAAACATCGCCTGAAACGGTATCCGCTGCCAGCCCTCCCGGGGGACGGTGGGCATCGATCAACGCCGCCACGATACGCTCCGCGGCGTGGCCATCGCCATAGGGGTTTACCGCTTTTGCCATTGCCTGATGCGCTTCGGGATCGTCCAACAGGCGGATCGTCTCAGCCACGATCAGGTCCGCGTCGGTGCCGACCAGCCGTGCCGTCCCGGCTTCGATCGCTTCGGGTCGTTCGGTGACCTCTCGCAGCACGAGAACCGGCGTTCCGAGCGCCGGGGCTTCTTCCTGAAGACCGCCCGAATCAGTCAGGATCACATGGGCGCGCTTCATCCAGTGCACGATTTCCTGGTAATCCATCGGTTCGGTGAGACGGATATTTGCCACATTTCCCAGGATTTTCTGTGCTGGCCGCCGGACGTTCGGATTCATATGCACCGGATAGACCAGCGTCAGCGTATCGGTGTACCGATCTGCGATAGCGCGCAGCGCGCCAAAGATACGCTCCATTGGCTCGCCGAAGTTCTCGCGGCGGTGAGCTGTCACCAGGATGACACGCTGGTCAGCAGGGATATCCGCGAGGCTTGCGTCCTCAGGTGAGTAGGGCCGTTCTGAAATATCAAGCAACGCGTCAATCACCGGGTTGCCGGTCACAACGATCCTGTCCGCTGGAACGCCCTCGTTAATCAGATTGTCATGCGCCCAGGGTGTGGGGGCAAAATGCAGGTCAGCGACGACGGAAGCAACGCGGCGGTTGATCTCCTCCGGAAAAGGCTGCCATTTGTCCTTGGTACGCAGCCCTGCCTCAACATGTCCCACATAGATATGCTGATAGTAAGCCAGCAGCGAGGCCACCATCACCGTGGTGGTATCACCCTGCACGAGCACCCAATCGGGTTGTATCTGCTCAAAAACAGGTTCCAGACCGTTGAAAACGGCCGTGCTCAATGAAGCCAGAGACTGATCATCACGCATGATATTCAGATCGTAATCCGGGGAGATCGAGAAAAGCTCAAGCGCCTGGTCCAACATCTCTCTGTGCTGGGCAGTGACGCATACCGTGGCGGAGACGCCTTTCGTGTGCTCTAGACGCTTGATGATTGGCGCCATCTTGACCGCTTCCGGACGGGTACCGAAAACGGACAGAACCTTAAGTTCGGAATCACTCATCGGCGCGCCCCACACCAAGCCTCGACAACTCAAATCCGGCCGCTTTCCACGGTACCGGGTCCCAGACACCGCGAGTGTCAAAAGCGATCCTTCCAGGCATCCAGCCGGCGACCTCTGCTGGATCGAGGTCTACAAATTCCTGATGATCGACAAGCAGGATCAGCGCTTCAGCCCCACTAAGTGCGACCTCTAGACCCGGGGCCGTTTCTGCGGCATCCATTTCGAGTGCTGGTACGAAGGGTTCAAAAACCGTAACCTTTGCCCCCTCCGAAGCCAGTGAACGAGCGACATCTATCGCCGGGCTTTCGCGCAGATCATCGACATTCGCTTTGTAGCTCATGCCCAGCGCAGCGATCCTGCGCCCCTGCAAGCCTCCCAGCCGCTGCTTAACCGCAGCGACCAGGTGCGCAGGCTGACTGTCGTTCACTTCCCTTGCACCTTGAATTAGCGGGGTTATGCCCTGGGCGGCTTCAACCAGAAACCATGGGTCCACGCTGATGCAGTGTCCGCCTACGCCAGGTCCGGGTCTCAAGATCTCCACTCTAGGATGCAGGTTCGCCAATTCAATCGCGCGCCAGATGTCGACGCCAAAGCGCTCGCCAAGCCTCGAAAATTCGTTTGCAAGCGCGATGTTGACATCACGGTATGTGTTTTCCATCAATTTGACCATCTCGGCCGTAGTTGCGTCGGTCAGGTGGATCTGGCCGCGCACAAAGGTGCTGTAAAGTTCGCGGGCCGCCTCCGCCGAGGCCCGATCGATTCCTCCGATGACGCGAGCGTTCTCGATCAGTTCATGCAGGATCTTCCCGGGGAGCACGCGCTCGGGGGAATAGACTAGATGGAAATCCTCGCCGGCTTTCAGCCGGGACCCCTCCAGGATAGGCACCAGCACGTCGATCGTCGTACGCGGCGGGGAGGTTGACTCCAGCACAACCAGCGTACCCTTCTGCAGATGGGGGACGATCGATTCGGCGGCCTGACGGACATAGCCCAAATCGGCTCGCTTATCTGCAGTTATCGGTGTCGGAACAGCGATAATATATGCATCTGAGGGCTGCGGCTTATCGCTCACGCTCAAATTGCCCGAACCAAAAGCAGCTTGAACGAGTGTACGCAGACCTGGTTCGTGGATATGGATTTCTCCCTGCTGGAGCATATCGACAACGCGCTTATCGACATCAACGCCAAATACACGCATGCCGTTTGTCGCGAATGTGCTCGCCGTCGGCAACCCGATGTATCCAAGTCCCAGGACACAGAGCGTCTCAAATTTCAATCCGCGCCTCCCTTCCTATCGGGCACTATTATCCCATAATCTCACGGGCAGCTAAACCTTACCTTCATTCAGCAGGTTTACCAAGCGATTAAGAGCCTCAGAACCTGCCTGAAAGTGATCTGCACACAAAATCCGATACAATGAACTCTCTGATGACATCATCCACCTGGTTGCTTGATGAGGTGCACTTATGAAAATTGCGTTGGGATCGGACGAAAAAACAATCTTGACCGAGTTTATTATCGACAAACTTGCAGCAGACGGGCATGAAGTCGTGCTCTATGGTCCACTTTCCGGAAGCGATGCCTATTGGCCTGTGGTTGCGCGCGATGTAGCCGAGGCAGTCGCAAAAGGACAAGTAGACGAAGGGGTATTGCTTTGCTGGACGGGCACGGGTGTGAGCCTGGCAGCCAATAAAGTTCCCGGCATACGCGCGGCCTTATGTGCCGACGCGCAGACGGCACGCGGTGCCCGGCTCTGGAATAACGCGAATGTGTTGTGCCTTTCGTTGAGATTGACCTCCCAGGTCGTCGCCGGAGAGATTCTCGATGCGTGGTTTGAGACCAGCTATGAGCCTAATCCAGAAGACGACCGATGCCTGGCACAGATCGAAGCACTCGAATCAGACTATTTCCAACCTGAAAAGTGAGCGCGCTCGCGATTTCAGCGTGCTTTTGACTATCTGCGGTGTACAATAAATCATTATTTCTAGGCCGACGCAGACCATGACAGAATGGCAGATACTCATCAGCGATCCGATCGCGCCACAAGGCGTTGATTTGCTCGCCCAACATGCCCGGGTCTTGCAGGGCTCCCCTGACGCGCACCTCGGAAATATCGATGCGCTCATCGTGCGCAGCGCGACGCGCGTTGGGCGCGAGAGACTGCAGGCAGGCACGCCGCGCCTAAAAGTCATTGGTCGCGCCGGTGTTGGTGTAGACAACATCGACATCGAGAGCGCGCGCGAGCTTGGTGTGCGTGTCGTCAACGCCCCTCACGCCACCTCGACTGCGGTCGCCGAGCACACCTTTGCGTTGATGCTTTCTCTCTGCCGCCACATCCCGGAAGCCACGCGACGCATGCGCGCCGGGGAGTGGCCAAAAAAGGAACTCATCGGCAGCGAACTATCCGGTAAAACACTGGGCATCATCGGTCTCGGCCGGATCGGTACAGAAGTAGCACAGCGCGCCACGGCATTTGGCATGCGCGTGCTATCTTACGATCCTTACCTAGATCAAGAACAGCAAGCGCGCTGCGGCGCGCAGGGATGCGCGTTAGATGCGCTGCTGGAGCAATCCGATTTCATCACGCTCCACTTGCCGCTGACGGAGGAAACCGCCGGTCTTCTCGATCGATCCGCCATCAAGCAGCTTAAACCAAGCGCCAGGATCATCTCAACGGCACGCGGAGGCTTAATCGATGAAGACGCCCTCCTGGATTCGCTGCGCAGCGGACAGCTTGCCGGAGCGGCTCTGGACGTTTTCGCCAACGAGCCACCCGGGGACAACGGTCTGATCGATCATCCTGCCGTCATCACCACACCACACATCGCCGGACAGACGGTCGAAGCTCAACGCCGCGTCGCCGTGGACATTGCCGAAGAGGTGCTCGCTGCGCTCGGAGGTAAACCGCTTCGCTGGGCGATCTCTTAAACTATCATCCAGGAGACATACATGACAACACCGATTGAGAACTTAAAAAAACTGCTGGGCGAAGTGGCAGACCTGCACTACACGGCTGCGCTTCTGAACTGGGACCATCAGGTGAACATGCCTCCCGGCGGCGCACGACCGCGCGCCATGCAGTTGGCGACGATAAGCCGGATAGCACACGATAATTTCGTCAGCGAGGAGATGGGCCAGGCCATTGAGTCTGCCAAGCAAGCTGTCGGCGATCTAGATGCCGACTCGGATGACGCCCGGCTGGTCAAGAAGACCGATCATGATTACCTCAAAGAGATCAAGGTCCCCTCCGATTGGGTCGCCGATTTCTCACGCATCACCGCGCTGGCGCACGGTGAGTGGGAGAAAGCACGTGAGCAATCCGACTTCTCCATCTTCGAACCGCACGCAAAGGAGATCATTGGTCTGCGGCAGCAGTATGCTGATTTCTTCAAGCCGTACGATCACCCCTATGACCCGCTCCTCGATGACTACGAACCAGGCATGAAATCCGCGCAAGTCAAATCCGTCTTCGATGCGCTCAAACCATTTCAAATCGAACTCGTGCGTGCCATTCTCGAAGAAGGCGAGCCAGTGGACGATGGGATCCTGCACCTCAACTACGAAATTCAGAAGCAGTGGGATTTCGGCGTGGAGGTCATCAAGGACATCGGCTACGATTTCGAAAACGGGAGGCAGGACAAATCCACTCACCCGTTTACGACCAGCTTCGGAATCACGGATGTGCGCATCACCACCCGCTTCGATCCCAATTTCCTCAACACCGCGATTTTCGGCACGCTGCACGAGGCGGGTCATGCCATGTACGAACAGGGCATCCGCACCGAACTGGACCGCACGCCTCTCGCGGCTGGGACTTCGCTGGGCATGCACGAATCGCAGTCACGCATGTGGGAGAATCTTGTCGGCCGCTCCAAGACGTTCTGGAAAGCCTATCTTCCCAAACTTAAAGAATATTTCCCGGATCAGGTCGGCGATGTTAATGTCGACGATTTCTACCGGGCGATCAATAAAGTCGAGCGTTCCTTTATTCGCGTCGAAGCGGATGAAGCGACATACAATCTGCATATCATGCTGCGGTTCGACCTCGAGATGGCGATGATGGTGGGCAGTCTTGCGGTAAAGGATCTTCCTGAAGCCTGGGACGAAAAGTTTGAGCATTTCTTCGGAGTGCGTCCCCCCGATGATGCTAAAGGTGTTCTTCAAGATGTGCACTGGTCGAGCGGTCTCGTCGGTTATTTCCCAACCTATGCGTTGGGCAATCTGATCGCCTCACAACTTTGGGAACGGATTCATGAAGACCTCCCGGATCTGCAAGCGCAGATTGAGCAGGCTTCGTTCGACAACCTGCTCGAATGGCTGCGTGAGCACATCCACCAACACGGGTCGAAGTACGAGCCCATGGAGCTGCTCAACCGTGTGACAGGCTCGGGGCTAGAAGCTGGTCCCTATATGCGCTACCTGGAAACCAAATTCAAAGAGATTTACGATCTATAAAAGCAGGCTAACCTGGAGATAGGGAGCAGAGCATGACGCCAAGCATGATTCACGCCAACCTGGCAAACACCTCGTTGCTTTTCGCAGTGATTGCGGGGATCTGGGGCATCGTCCTGCGAGTCAGAGACAAAGGGATCGACGGAAACTACTGGGGCATTCTCGCCGTGGGCGAACTACTCTTTCTGGGGCAAGGTCTGCTAGGTGCCTATCTCTGGATCAGCGGGGCACGGCCAGGTCGTATGGGCATCCATATCCTCTACGGTGTCGTGCTCATCATCGGCCTGCCAGCCTACTACGCCATTACAAAAGGCCGCGATGACAAGCACGCCGCACTGGCATACGGCTTGTTGTGTCTATTTCTAGCAGCGATCAGCCTGCGGGCGGCCACAACCGGTATGGGTTAAGCGCGCAACCTGAGGAAGAATCTATGTCTGAAAGTCAGAATTCGCCGACGATCACGGTCCTGGAAGGTGATCAGACCGGCCAGGAACTGCTGGATGAAGCGCTGCGAGTGCTGGATCCTGCCATCTCGCAAGTGCCGCTGGAGTTCGAACATTTCAGTCTCAGCCTGGAGAACCGGCGTTCAACAAAAAACGCCATAATCCAGGAAGCCGCCCATGCCATCAAGCGCACCGGCCTGGGCCTCAAAGCCGCGACGATAACGCCGGTCGACCCGGACGACGTAGGCAGCCCTAACGCGATCTTGCGTGAGGCGATCGATGGCAAAGTCATCCTGCGCACCGGGCGGCGACTCCCTAATGTACGTCCAGTCGGTGGTGTGCACGCGCCGATATCCGTGGTTCGTATGGCGGTCGGCGGTGCCTACGGCGCCCAGGAAAGCCGCGAGATGCTTGAATCAGGCGATGAAATCGCTTTCCGGACGGAGCGACTTTCCCGCACCACTTGTCGGGCTGTCGCCGAATTCTCTTTCCAGCACGCGGAGAAAATCGGCGCCAAAGTCTTTGGTGGCCCCAAATTTACGGTCAGTCCAGTTTACGAGGGGATGTTCAAGGAGGAACTGGACACCGCCGCAGAACGCCACCCTAATGTCCGTTACGAGCCGCAGTTGATCGACGCAACCTATGCCCTGCTGCTGCAGAGCGCAGGCGAGGCGCTGGTCATACCGGCGCTTAATCGCGACGGTGACTGCCTTTCTGATCTGGTGCTCCAGATGTATGGCTCGATCGCCGGTTCGGAATCGCTCATCCTGGCGTTCGACCAGTCCGCGACGCATGTCGCCGCAGTCGTATCCGAAGCACCACACGGCACCGCTCCGGCGCTGGAAGGGAAAAATATAGCCAACCCGATGGCGATGATCCTGGCTGGCGCAGCGTTGTTATCCTATGTTGAACTTCCCTCAGCCGAAAATGCTTCGCGCGCCATCTACGAAGCGACTTTTGAGGCCGTCTATCAGGGCATCGCTACGCCGGATATGCGTGGCCAGGCTTCAACCTCGGAATTTACCGATGAGGTCATTCGGCGCGTAACTGCCAAATTAGAAGTCTGGTCGAGCTTGGGATAACGGTCGAAAGGCGTAAAACAGCGAATGCATCAGTTGTTGCCCAGGCAGTTTCACACCCGCGCCGTACTTCTTTCACTCAGCATCTTTGTGCTGAGTGGGTGCACGCCCCAGCCCTCCCAAGCCCCCGCACCGGAACATACAGCAAATGATGTGAGCCAGGCTGGAGACACACCTGTGCCCACCGAGAACCGGGCAGATTCATCCGGTCCGGCACCTCTCACCGAAGCGACGCCGGCGATCATCATCGAACCCTCCGAGCCAGCCGCGACCGTCACGATTGGTCCACCTCCATTCGGCATTCCGCTGGAGGAGTTAGTTTTCTTCTCGCCCGGCCCGGGATCATTCGCTTCTCAGGCTGTGCGTGTCAACGGCTACGGAGGTCCGAGTCTGAATAACCGTGTCCAACTCACGCTTTACGGCGAGGACGGTCGCAAATTATCCGAAGGCTATGCATGGCTCTACTCCTACCCCGGGACCCCAGGTATTTTCTACACAACGATGCCATATCAAACCTCGCTCGTCGCCGAAATGGGCTGGCTCCAGGTGCGCTCGTATGGCGACCGCTATGGCAACCTCAAGCATGTAAACACCGTCAGCCTGACGCTGCTCTCCGAGGGTTCTGAGAAGATCTACCCCGCACTGCATGGGCCCGAGCAATTGGCGATCTTTGCGCCGCGCGAAGAATCGATCGTTGAAGGCGGGGCGGTCCGCGTCGAGGGTGCCGGATGGGTCGACCACGATGCACCCATCGTGATCCAGATTCTGGACCGATTTGGCAATGTGCTCGGCTCATCTGAAGCGGAGATCGCCTCGCCTGAAAAAGGTCACATCGGATCATTCTCCTCCGAGGTCCAGTATCGAGTCGACTACCCGCAGTGGGCACGCATCGGTGTCGCAGAACCCCATCCAGTGATTGAAGAACCCTCCCATTATTCCAGTGTCGAAGTCTGGCTGCGGCCCTGACACCCTGGCATTAAACTTGTAATCTAACTTTCTGATTCGTCCCAACGTGGGTGATATAATCCGCGTCCGTAAGGAGCGGCAATGAATTCGATCGGCGCACTACAAAAAAAACCCTCAAAAATCCTGGTCTGGATGACGCGCGTCCTGGCTGCTCTTTTTACCTCCGCTGCGGTCCTGGTGGTAGGCGTCTTCCTATTCGTCCTGACGGCGCGCGCCTTCAATGTACAGCGCGCATTACCGGGCGTCTCTGTTCAGGGGGTGGCGCTGGGCGGTATGAACGCAGAAGAGGTCGCCGACAAGGTTGACACGATCTTCACCTACCCGCAGCAAGGCAGCATCGTGCTCACCGAGGGTGAGCGTACCTGGATGGTCGAGCCGGCTCAGCTTGGTGTGACAATAGACTCACACGCGATGGCGGTGGAGGCACTTGTAATTGGACGCCAGGGCAGCTTTTTCGAGAGGATCGAGGAACAATTGGATGCCTGGTATCGCGGCTATCCGATTGCGCCGATCGTACGCTTTGACCAGGTTGTGGGTGCACACTTTCTTGCCGGCATCGCCCAGGAGATCGATCGACCAACGATCGAGGCCGTTATCGCTGTAGAGGGCACAGAAGTAACATCCACACATGGACAAATCGGCCGCACGGTGAACTTTGAAGCCACGCTTGCTGAAATTGCCGAGCCCGTCGCGGTCATGCATGACGCCGTCATCCCACTGGTAATCGAGGAAACCTCCCCCGTGGTGTTGGATCCGAGCGAAACGGCACAAAGAGCTCGCCAACTTTTATCTCAACCGCTCGTCTTCAGCGCCGAGGATTACGATGGGCATGAGCTTGCCCCAAAAAATGTCGGGGAAATCATACGTTTCGAGATCGATGAAGATGCTGGAGCCTACCGTGTCCTGCTCAGCCAAGAGCCACTGCAGCAGATGCTGGAGTCAATTGCCCCCGAACTCGAGCGCAGCCCTAAAAATGCACGCTTCATATTCAATGATGACACCGGTGAACTCGATTTGCTCGAACCCGCGGTGATCGGACGAACCATGGAGATTGAAGCCTCCATCGAGGCCATTCAGAGCGGGGTCGATAATGCCCAACATGACATCCCGCTGGCTTTTGATTTCGAGGACCCGCAGGTCAAATCAGATGCAACCGCCGAGCAACTGGACATCAGCGAAGCGGTCAGCGTCGTATCCACCTACTTCTATGGATCGAGCGCCGGCCGCATTCAGAACATCAAGACCGCCTCCTCCGCTTTTCACGGATTGCTCGTCCCGCCCGGAGCCACACTCGCGATGGCAGAGGTACTGGGCGATATCAGCCTGGACAACGGATACGCTGAAGCGCTGATCATTTACGGTGATCGCACGATTAAGGGGGTAGGCGGAGGAGTTTGCCAGGTAAGCACAACTCTCTTCCGTGCTGCATTTTTCGGCGGCTATGAACTCGTTGAGCGCCACCCGCATGCTTACCGAGTGGGCTACTATGAGCAAGGACCGGGCTCGCCCGGACCTGGTTTGGACGCCACCGTCTTCGTACCGCTCGTCGATTTCAAGTTCCGCAACGACACAAACTCATGGCTCCTGCTGGAGACCTATATTTACGGCAACCAGCTTCTGTGGAAGTTTTATTCCACCTCCGATGGTCGCTCCGTAGAGTGGAGCCGCCGGATCTCCGGCGAAGTCGAGGCGCCCAAGCCGCTCTACAAGGAGAATCCTGATCTGGAAAAGGGCGAAACTGAGCAGATCGACTACGAAGCAGACGGTATGGACGTCGTCGTCTACCGTACAGTGACGCGCGGTGGCGAAGTCCTGCATCAGGACACAATTAAGACGCACTATCTCCCCTGGCGCGCAATTTATGAATTCGGCCCCGGCACCGATATCCCCGACGATGTCGAGGTCGAGGATTCCTGATCGCACGCCATTTGACTTCTCGAAAATACTCCACTATGTTTTCTGAATAAATGCCGTGTTACGCGGCTCCAGGAGACCGATATGATCAGTGAAGAATTACTAGAAATACTGCGATGCCCGGCCTGCGTACGCGAGAAAGAGGGACTTCTCGAACTGCACAAAGAAACCTGGCTCATCTGCCAGGAGCCAGACTGCGGCCGTAAGTATCCCATCAAAGATGACATACCTGTCATGCTGATTGAAGAAGGAGATAAGTGGGTCGACGTCGATGTGGATGATTTGCCCGTCCCACCACCTGAGGATTAATGCCTGCCAACTCCGAAGATCTGCAAGCGCTCTTAAAAGAACTCGGCTCCGGCGATGACCATCGTGCAGAGGGAGCCGTTCACTCGCTCGCCGACCGTGGTGAAAGTGTGCTGCCCTGGCTGTGTCTGGAACTCCAATCCGAAAATCCGGATCAGCGTTGGTGGGCTATTGCTGCACTTGCTCAAATTGATCACGAGCAAGCTCGCGAGGCGCTGAAACGCGCTTTGACGGATCCAGATCCAAGCGTGAGGCAGTGTGCTGCCTTCGGTCTCCGCCGTCAACCCTACCCGGGCGCTTTGCCCGATCTGGTGACGGCGTTGGGCGCTTCGGATCGCCTGCTGGCCCGCCTCGCCGCAGATGCGCTCGTCGCACTCGGTGATCGCGCACTCGAGTCATTGACCAAAGCGCTTCGGTCCGATGACCCAGCCATCCGCATAGAAGCGGCGCGCGCCCTCGCCCAGATGGAGCATCCCAGCGCGATTCCCCCTCTCTTCGCCGCATTGGACGACCCTTCCCAACTGGTCGTTCATTGGGCTGAGCGCGGCCTTGAGAAGCTGGGTGTCGGGATGATGTTCTTTAAGCCCTGACTCACTCAAAGGCTGATGATCCAAGCGATCCATATCGCGATCATCGCCAACCCCAAAAAGATCTTCACGATAAACGAGGCACCGTAGCCCACGCCCATCCCGAACATCGCTCGCATCGCCCGGTCGGCATCCTGATGGATCCAGTATTCGATCAAGAATATCCCCAGCAGCATGCCGACAATCAAACCCAGCGGTCCCCCTACGAACAATCCGATGATGCCTGTCACCAGCCCCCCGATGCTGCTCCAGAACGACGCGCCTCCCTTGCGGGCGCCCAGCCCACTGACCCACGCATCGGCCAATAAACCGACCAAACCCAGCACGGTGATCCCCGCAAACAGCCAGGGTCCGTAACGGCCCCAACCAATGAGCAACCCGTAGAGCAGCGCCGCCCCCCAGATCAAGATCACATCGGGCAGGACCGGCAGAATGATTCCCGCCAGGCCAACCAGCATCGCCAGGCCTAAGAGGATGGTTATAAGGATATCGCTCATTCTTCTACTGGACCGATCGTCTCGACTCCACCCATATAAGGTTTAAGCACCTCTGGAATATGCACGGTGCCGTCCGGCTGCTGGTAGTTCTCAAGGACGGCAATCAGCACGCGTGGTAATGCCAGTCCCGAACCATTAAGTGTGTGCACGAAATCCGGTTTTGCGTCGGGCTCAGGGCGATAACGGATGTTCGCTCGTCGAGCCTGGAAGTCCTCCACATTGCTGCACGAGCTCACTTCCAACCACTCGGCGCAGCCCGGCGCCCACATCTCAATATCGTACTTCTTGGCGGCAGTGAAACCGAGATCGCCGGTGACCATCTGGACGACCCTGTGGGGAATCTCAAGCATCCGGCAAATATCCTCCGCGTTGTCGACCAGCTGCTCGAGTTCGTCGTAAGAACGTTCTGGCGTCGTGAAATGGTACATCTCAACCTTATCGAATTGATGCCCACGCTTGATGCCGCGCACATCTCGCCCCGCCGAGAATTTCTCCCTGCGGAAACAGGGTGTGAAGGCGACGTACTTCTTGGGAAGTTCTTCGGCTTCAAGAATTTCATCCCTGTGCAAGTTTGTCAGCGGGATCTCAGCAGTCCCAACCAACCACAAGTCCTCTTCGACATCATGGTAGATATTTTCACGGAACTTGGGTAGCTGACCAGCACCCCACATGCACAACTCGCGCACCAATGCAGGTGGGTACACCTCTGTGTAGCCGTGTTGGGTTACGTGGTAATCAAGCATCCACTGAATCAGCGCCCGCTGCAGCCGGGAGCCCAGGCCGAAGAGCACATAAAAGCGGCTGCCCGAGAGCTTTACACCCCGCTCGAAATCAATGATGCCCAGGTGCGGACCCAGATCCCAATGAGGAACGGGTGTGAAGCCGAAATCCTCGGCTGTGCGCGGCTCGCCCTCCTGTCGGATGACGGGATTATCCCCTTCGTCCAGGCTTACAGGAACGCTTTCATGGGGAAGGTTGGGAACCAGGTAGAGCGCGGAATCCAGCGCCTCATCGACATCGCGCAATCCGGCTTCAAGCAATTTAATACGCTCATTCACTTTGCCCATGGTATCGATGAGTGCCTGCCTCTCAGCCTCATCCTTCATCTGGCCGATCTTTTTAGAGGTCACATTGCGTTCGTGCCGCAGACCTTCGACCTCCACTAGCAGCTCTCGCCTTTTCTCATCCAGATTGAGGATCTCGTCGATCGGCGCCTCCGCTCCGAGACTCTCAATGGCCTTCTTGACGGCCTCTGGATCATTACGGATCAACTGTAAATCAAGCATCGCAAACCTCCGGTACACAGATAGCGCCCCCTCATCTCGCAGGACGAGGGGGCGCCCGTGGTGCCACCTGCATTTGCCGCTCTCACGGCCTCATTGCGCTGTAACGGGCGGACCCGGCCCCTTTACGATCGATGTGCTCGATCCCTGCAGGGACGATGGACTCGCATTTGAGTCGGCGGAGAGGATTGACGTTGCCGCTATACCACCTTCCAGCAATCGGTGGCTCTCTGTAACAGCTAAGCCTCGCTACTGTTCTCCACGCTCATCCGATGGATGCTTAACATCCCATAAATTATGTTCCGATTATAATGGCTCAAATCCAACCGTCAAGCTCCACCTTCAGCGACGCCTGGGCGCTGTCACGATTGGAGCGATATCTTCCTCTGCCGATCCGTGGTTGAATCGCCGCTGACATCCATCCAACGGTGTCTTAAGTGGATCGTTCCTGGCAGAACTCGCGCCAGGAGAGACAAGATCACGTATTATTTAGAACATAACCCCATCAGTTGCTGGGTGTTAACCCCTGTGAAGGGGAAACGCGAAAGGACTCATCCTTATGGATCTGTTTGAAAAGACGGAAAACTATGTCATCGCCCGGATGGCTCAGGCTACCGGGATGTACCCCTACTTCCTGCCGATCGAGAACAGCGAGGGGACCGAGGCCGTTTTCGACGGACGACGGGTCCTCATGCTCGGATCGAACAACTACCTGGGACTGACCACTGATCCACGTGTCCGCGACGCTGCCATCAAAGCGACTGAGACCTACGGAACGAGCTGCACGGGCTCCAGGCTTCAAAACGGGACGCTCGAACTCCATCTGGAGCTGGAACGCAGGCTGGCTGAGTACGTGGGCAAAGAGGCAGCCTTGATCTTCAGCACAGGCTATCAGGTCAACCTGGGTGTGATTTCCTGCCTCGTTGGGCGCGGCGATTGGATCGTCACCGATAAAGAGGACCACGCCAGCATCATCGATGGCGCCATGCTCTCCCTCGGCGACATCCGCCGCTTCGCGCACAACGATATCGAACATATGGACCGCGTGCTCGGTGGCCTTGATGAGGACCACGGCGCACTGGTCGTCGTGGACGGCTTATACAGCGTGGGTGGCGACCTGGCTCCGCTGCCTGAGATGATCGAAGTGTGCCAGAGACACGGGGCCCGGCTGATGGTCGACGACGCTCACGGAATGGGTGTTATGGCACGCGGTCGTGGCACCTCAGCGCACTTCGGCGTCACCGATGACGTTGATCTGATCATGGGAACGTTCAGCAAATCGTTTGCTTCTTTGGGCGGCTTCATCGCCGGTGACGATGGTGTGATCCATTACATCCAGCACCATGCCCGCTCGCTGATCTTCAGCGCGGCGATGCCGGCCTCAAATGTCGCCGCCGCTCTCACCGCCCTTGAAATCATGGAAAATGAACCCGAACTGGTCGACAACCTGTGGACGATGGCGGAACGTATGCGCGCCGGTCTACAGGGACTCGGCTTCGAAACGGGCAACAGTGTTTCCCCCATCATTCCGGTGATCATCGGCGAGATAGAGCCCGCACTGCATTTTTGGAAAGCGCTTTTCGAAGCCGGCGTTTACACAAACGTGTTCATCCCCCCGGGCGTGCCCGAAGGACGCTGCTTGCTCAGGACCAGCTACATGGCATCACACACTGAGGAACAGATCGATCGCGCCCTGGAAATCTTTGCGGAGGTCGGGGAGGAGCAGGGTCTGATTGAGTGATCTGGTACTTGTAACCGGCTCAACCGGATTCCTGGGTTCCTGGATCTGCCGCACGTTGCTGGAGCAAGGCTACCGGGTGCGCGCCATGCACCGGGAGTCCTCTTCGCTGCTTGCGATCGAGGATCTGCCCGTCGAACGGGTCATCGGCGATATCCTCGAACCGCAAACGCTCACCACACCCATGCAGGGCGTTCGCTACGTATTTCACGCGGCCGCACAGTCCGATTACTGGCGCAACCCCCATTGTGTGCTGCAAACTTCGATCGATGGAACCCGCAATGTATGTGCGGCAGCACTACCTGCTGGTGTCGAACGACTCGTCCTGACAAGCTCGATCTCGGCCATGGGAATTCCCGAGGGAAACGAACTCCTCGATGAGTCCCATACCTTCAGTCTGGATCCCGATGATTTTCCCTACGGCTATGCTAAACGGGGCGCCGAGGTCGTCGCATTGGAGGCCTGTGCAAGAGGGTTGGACCTGGTAATCACGAATCCCAGCCTGGTGCTCGGCCCGGGTGATGTTAATCAGATAAGCGGCTCGATGGTCATCGAGGCGGCCCGCGGGCGCACATTTCTGTGGATGAACGGCGGCGTGAATTTCATTCACGTCGAGGATGCTGCGCGAGGCCATTTGAATGCCCTCGACCGAGGCGAATCCGGTGAGCGCTACATCCTTGGAAATGAGAACCTGACCCACCAGGAAGTCTTCACAGAATTGGCCCGGATTGTAAACGGTAGGCCGCCATGGCTGAAGCTTCCTCACGCGCTCGTGCCGCTCTCCGCAACTATAATCGATGCTCTCAACCGTTTCGTGCAAATGCCTTTGAGCGGTGCTCAACTCCGCATGGCATCAAAATACTTGTTCTGCGACACATCAAAAGCCCGTCAAGAACTCGATTTCTCGCCAGAACACACATTTCACCAGGCTGCGGTAGAGACATACCGCTGGTATCAGGAGCACGGCTACATCTAGTCAGGACTGCAGGCGAAGCCCGATCTATGACTCAAATTGACACCACCCTCTTCACCGTTCGACACTACGAGTGCGACGCCTACGGTCACCTCAACAACGCTGTCTATCTCCAATACATGCAAGAAGCTGCCGTCAACGCCTCGACCGCCCGCCGGCTTGACCGAGCTGCATATGAGGCTATGGGTCGCCTCTGGCTTATCCGGGCAAGTGAAATTGAGTACCTGTCGGCCGCTGTCGCCGGCGACGAGATCGAGGTGCATACGTGGGTCGCAGAGTACCGACGGACAACCTCTCGGCGGGAATACGAACTGCGCCGATTGTCAGACGATCAATTAATTGCCAGAGGGGGTAGCGACTGGGTTTTCCTTAATGCTGAAACGTCGCGCCCTGCCGCGATAACCGCTGATATACGCTCTGCGCTTGGTAAGCGCTCCGGGAAAAGCCCGAACAAAGGACGCATCCGTCTGGACAACTCGTCACAAGCTCCAAAGTCTGTCTTCGAAATGGGGCGCCACATCGAGTGGCGCGATATCGACGAAATGCAGCACCTGAACAACACCGCGTATCTTTCCTACGCAGAAGACTGCGCCATGCAGCTTTCCGATGCCTATGACTGGCCTTTCCAGCGCTGGATCGAGAACGGTATTGCTTTCTTCGCCCGAAAGAATCGCATCGAGTACCTGCAGCCGGCTTATCTGCACGAACGCCTGAAGATCCGAACATGGCTCCTCAACGTCCGGCGCGCCACCGCCACACGTCACTACGAATTTCTGCGCGCCTCAGACAACCAAGTCCTCGCCCGGCTACAGACCATTTGGGTGCTCATAAACCTCGAAACGGGTCGCCCGACGCGCTTTCCAACAGAGTTCACCGAGCTGCTCGCCGATAATATCGCCGTTTGACCTGTTCAAGGTTGACCATTGTAAGGGTCCAGTGTAATGAGACCCAAAAACGACAATCGCGATACTCCTGACCGGTCCTGGTGATAATGCATCGCCAATCGGACAAGTTAAAGAAGGCATCATAACGCAGAGACGGGGTGACCCCGCCCCTACGAATGAATAAAAGAGTTTAAATATCATAGGGGCGACCGGCCGGTCGCCCCTATGGATTTGTTGCAGGTGCTTTCGACTACAAATCGAGATTCGCCATCTGCTCGTAGAACTTCCAGCGAGTGATCACGTCTTCGCGCAGTGACTGTATCAGCTTCTCGGCCCGATCGGGATCGGAGGCTCGCAGCGTGCGGAAGCGATTCTGCTTGTAGGCAAACTCGGAGATGTCCTCGGAGGGCGCCTTCGAATCCATCTGCAGTGGATTCTTGCCTTCCAGATCGGAAGAGCACACGTCTGAACTCCAGTCACGTGAAAATCTCGTAT
>CBFDDM010000014.1:0-42985 GCA_965603565.1 uncultured Anaerolineales bacterium
GCCCGAAGACGAGCTGACGGAAGAGGCCGAGGTCGAAGCTGAAGCCGAACAGCCCAAAGCCGAAATCGAAGAGACCGCCGAGGCTGAACTCGCCGAGGTGGAAGCCGAGGTCGAAGAAACAGAGCAAGATATGGCTGACGAACCAGAAGCGGCAGTCGAATCTGAGGCTGAGGCAGAAGCGGACATAGAAAAAGCCGAAGCGGAAAACGAACCTGTAGACGTCTCAGAAGAAGAGGAAGATCAGCAAGAATAGGATCAGCTGCTTGCTCACATGTTCGATTGAGAAGAAAAAATGCCCCGGATCGGGGCGTTTTTCATTGTCAGGCGTTTTTGTTAGATAAATGTCGCCGAACCGCTTGGAGGTCACGCGCGCGCTGACGAACCTGTCGCCAGGCTCGCTCCACGTCGCGCACTTCCTCGGGCGTCTCCGGCAGTTCTCCATAGCGAACACGGTTATAGGCGTGCGTAATCGCCCTCACCTGCCCCCGCTCTTCTGGGAAAAGCAGCTCCAGTTCGTCGAGATATTCAAGCGGCGTGACGGTCGAAGCCCTGGGCACCTCCAGGCGTTCACACAGCCGCGTGAGTAGAGCGTAGATCCGCCGGATCCGAAGCGCTCCAAGATAGCCCGTCCGCCCGCCCGAAGAGAATCTCCCTGACAGACGGTTCCATCCTTCATGCAACAGGCGTTCGAGCCATAATCTCGCTGCTTGCTGGTCCGTGGTCCTTTCATCTTGAAGGTCTTTGCCCGCTTCTCTCATGCGCAGCAGTTTGAACCTGCCCAGAGACCAGATCAGCATCCCAAGAAGGATAAGAACTCCGGTCCAGAGAACATACGGCTTGGCGCCGGTCAGATCAGGCAGATTCAGATAGAACTCCTGCAACAGTTCGCTGAAGGCGACGAAGAGGTCCACAATGAATTGGAAAAGTTCCTGGATCTCTTCTTCAATGGCGGCGATCATCGGAGCGCTCGAAAGTCGCTCCTCCAGCCAGGGGAAGATCAACGCCAGGATCAGAAAGATCGGGATGGCGAGCACTGCGCCGAGGACAAGCAGCACGCGTGTCATGAACACAACGACGAGAACCAGCAGTGCTGGCAACCATGCCGCAGCGAGCATGCCGACCAGAGCCGCGCTCTGCACGGCTGCTACAGCTGCGACGAACAGACTCAAAAGCCAGATGCCATCGAAACCAAACCTCGAGGCTCCACGGAGTGCCCTCAACGTTGAAGTGCGCGCCGCCCCCATTGCTACGAAGCCCGCCGTGAGGAACACAAACACAATTGGGAGTACAGAGATCGCTGGCATGAAGGCGCTGACGATGCCCAGGAACAGCAGCAGCACAATACCGTATTGAAACATTTTCCGTACAAGAAAAATTCCAATCCACCGATGCGCAAGAGCGGCGCCACGGTAGCAAACATAGCCGGTCAGCAGGAACATGGAGAACTCAACGGGTATTGGACGCTGTGGATCTGCAAACGCGGTTTGGATGTTGTTCAGAAACTGTACGGGGGTGATCGGCTCGCCTGGGTAAATCAGGAAGCGCAGCAACGCAATATAACCCACTGCAATAAGCGCTCCGAGCATGGCGCGACGCACGTCCCGTCGAAATTGCAGCGTCAGCATGAAGCGAGTCACCCAGTAGACGATCAGCATTAACATCCCTAACAACAGATAGATTGCGAGGGGTGTCAATCGCTGAGGCCCGCTGATGAGCTGCAGATACCATGCTGCGATCCAACTCAGCTCCATGATGATCAGCGCCAAAACAGCAATTTCACGCCATGGACGCAGTTGGAACCGGCTCAAGTCGTGATGGATTTTTTCGCGATCAGCATAGCCGGTCATCGATCGATATCCAATCGCTAAGCTATGTCATGACTGCGCATTGCAGGTTGTAGGTGGGGATGGCGCAGCTGCAACCGAAACATTCACATGTAATCGGGGAACGGGCTTGCCATTCTGAGCAGTTCCGTTCGAAATGCCGGGGTCAGCCTTCTTCGGGCAGCGGGCGACCGCGCTTACGTATATCGCGCCATGCCTGCTCGACTCTATCGACCTCCTGCCGGGATTCCGGATATTCGCCGTAGCGTACCCGGAGATAAGCCCGGGTTATCTTTTCCAGTTGATCTTGTGAATCCGGAAAAATCACCGGGAGATCTGAGAGAAACTCAAGCGGGGTTTCAGCCTGCTGCCGTTCAACCCCCAACCTGGCGCTAAGCCGCAGCAACCGCCGGTAGATCTGGCGGATGCGCGCCGCAGCGATCACCTTCGCAGCGGGATTGAGCCGATCAAGCAAATCAGATGACCTGCGAGCTCTGTCTAAAATCGAACGCAGGTAATCGGGCAGTGAACCCAGAACCGTCTCTCGCTCACCTTCTTCAAGGTTTCGCCATATCCTGCCTGCACGCGTGCTGCGCAGGCTGAAGTAGACCACGACGATGAAGATCAGAATCACGACTGCGATCAAGATAATCTGGATCGTATCGAGCAGCCCGCCCGCATACGACACAGGAGCGATGTCCTCTGAGAGTCCTTCCATCATCTGCGAGAATTCGTCCGTGGGAAGCAATTCAGGCAACTCAACTGTGTTCGGAATGAGTCGATCGATCAGCCGGCTGAATAGATCCGTGATCAGCATGATCACCGGAAGGAGCAAGAAGAGCAGCAGCACCCCGAGCGCCGAACCCACGATAGAGATCAGGCGTCCCGCGCTCTGGGCCAGCGGCTCAGCACCGATTGAAGCCAGCCCACCGGTTATGGCGAGCAAGCCCAGGGCACCCGCTGAAACGGCCAGGAACCAGCGGCTGTCAAAGGGGATCGATCGCCCACCCCGTATATAGCTCAGCGACGATAAACGCGCTGCTCCCATGGACATCAGCGCTGCAAGGAGCAGGATAAATACTTCAACATAGGGCAGCGGACTATCCAGGTCTGCCGCCACAAATCCTAGAATTAACAGCGCGATAAGCCCAACGCGCAAATCGCGCTGCACGACACGTGGGCCAACCCAATGGCGGGCCAGCGTCAGCCCGCGCCGCCAGAAGATCAGGATCAAAACGGTAGTGATCGCTTCGGACCGAAGGGCAAATTCGAGGTTGGTGAAGGCTGAGAGATAGCCCGTGATCGCGGCTCCCAAACCGAGCCCCTCACCCGGATAGAGCAGAACGGGAAAGGATGTCAGAATTCCCAGAACCAACACGGCCAGGCCGACCGAACGCTCGACAGAGCTGGTCAGCCGCAGCGAATGCACAGCCGAAACGGCAAGGACCGTCACCAGTGGCAGCAGCACGAAATAGATCATGATTGCCAGGAGACTGCGCTGGGTGTCTGCGAAATTAAGAATACGGAAGAATGCCGTTGCCCAGCTGGCGTTCATGATCGCCAGCGCGATCAACGTCAATACAGACCAACGTGAGAGGCGTTTCTCTTCTACCTTGGTTGCGTGTGGAACGATGCCCTCACCCGGTTTCGATCTCATCATGTCGCTGGTCACTCGCCACTCGCCTCCCCGGGTTTGAACGGGCGGTGGAGCAGCGTTATACCCGGTACAGGCTCTGGGGCCTCTTCAGCCATCGAGAGCAGCGTGATTTTGCGGTTGTGTTGTTTGATACGCTGAAGTGTGCCCATCAGCGTAGTGGTCGCTACCGCCGAGACAACCAGCAGACTGGCACCATAAGGCACCTTGGGCATTTCACGCAGCAGAAAGCTTTCGAATGGCACCATCACCATTGGTGTGATACCGGCCAGCGCCTCGAGAAGATAGCCTAACTGTCGCGGTGAGCGGCTGGGTGGAATATTAAGCGGACGATCGGCGTGCGCCAGGCAGCCGTTCGATAGCAGCCCAACCTGGTAGCCCTTCTGTATCGTCTCGTAAATCAACGTAGCTGAAACACTGATCAGGTTCTCGAGCAACTCAGGATAAACACCCTCCCAATGGCGCTCGAACGTGCTCGTGTTGATGCACACCATCGTGACCAACGCCGAGGTGGGCTGGTACACCTTGACCTGTAACTCCCCTGTGCGGGCAGTGGCCGGCCAATGCACGTGCCGGAAGCTGTCCTCGGGGCGATATTCTCTCACCCCCATCGGCATGGTAGGGTCTTCGAAGATGCGCCGTTCGGACTTACGATCGCCAAATGGATCTTCGGCTGGTAAATCAAGGCTCTCGAGCGGCTGGAGTTCGGGAAAAACGGTAAGATATTCGCTGTTCTCAAGCTCGGCGGTCTGTTCGTACATCCCAAAGACATCGCCAGATTGCATACGCGTCGGTCCGATTCGATAGACTCCGCGCTTGCGGAAAAGAAGTTCGTACTCGCGCCGGGTCTTTTCAAACCAGCGCAAGTTGAAGACGTTCGTAAGCAAACCCTGGTCAGGCAAATGCGAGGGCGCCAGCACTTCTTCATCGAGCGGCGCCACGGCATGTGGCCAGGGATCTTCAACCCTCAGCCACGAGAGTGGCAGTGGCTTCCGGTTTTGAATGTCCAGGCGCAGCGGGATCGATTCACCCGGAAAACCGCGGCGATAGTGGGGACGGCGCCGGTAAACGACATCATCGAGCGCGTGATTCCGCCACCAATACGTGATCGCGATCAAGATCGCAACCGTCGCCGAGACAGTTGTCAGAAATGGGATGTCGAACAGAGCCCCGATGATGAATGTCGCTGCCAGAAAAGGCAGCCAGCGTTCAGGCGACATCTTATCCTTCGACGGGTACCGGCACCGAGTCGACGATGTCTGCGACGAGCTCCTCCGGTTGGCGTCCGCGCAGTTGAGCCTGAGGGGAAATCATCAGACGATGTGTGATCACCGGGGGGGCCATCGCTTTGACATCGTCGGGCAGGACATACTTGCGTTCCTGAATAGCCGCCCAGGCTTGTGCCGCTTGGTAGAGCGCCAGCGTGGCGCGCGGGCTGGCTCCAAGGTCGACTTCGGGGTGGCCACGCGTCGCTCTAGCCACCTGCACGATGTAATTGCGCACCGAATCTTCGACGCGGATTTCTTTACGCGCTTTAATTTGCTCCAGAATCTCCTCTGGAGTCGTGACAGCTCCAAGTGTCTCCAACGGCTCAGATGCGCGGAAGCGTTCGAGAATATCGTTCTCTTCTTCCACACTGGGATAACCGATCTCAACCCGCAGCAGGAAGCGATCTATCTGCGCTTCCGGAAGCGGGAATGTGCCTTCCAACTCGACCGGATTCTGTGTCGCCAGCACGAGGAAAGGCCGCGGTTGGCTGCGCGTGACGCCGTCAACGGTGACCTGTCGCTCCTGCATCGCTTCGAGCAGTGCAGACTGCGTTCGCGGCGTGGCGCGGTTGATCTCATCCGCCAGGACGACCTGGCTCATGATTGGACCGGGGCGGAACTCGAACTCCTGCTTCTTCTGGTTGAACCAATTCAATCCGGTGACGTCAGAAGGCAGCAGATCGGGCGTGAACTGGATGCGACGGAATGTGGCACCCAGTGAGGCGGCCATAGCGCGCGCCAGCGTCGTTTTTCCGATCCCGGGTACATCTTCCAGCAGGACATGCCCCTCGCAGAGCACAGCCACAAGTGCCTGATCGATGACTTCGTCTTTGCCGACGATAACCTTCTGAATGTTTTTTCGAATGCGGTCGGCGGTTTCCGCAATATCCATTCCAGCCTCCAGCGTCCTTTTCTGATGGATCATAAACTATACCAGACAAGCAGGTGGAACGTTCATGGGTTAGGGATCTTGAATCAGTGATTTGGGATTGGGTGATACGGGTGACCGGGTGCCCGATTGACTGAGTGATTGAATTTCCCAATCACTACTCCCTGCCACCCAAAACAAAAACGGGCGATCGAGTGATCGCCCGTGCAACGAAATTATTAACAAACCGATCAAGCCGCGTAACCGGGCCGGTGCAGCCGTTCGGAAGCCTCCATCGTCATCGGTATGCTCACCGAGACACGCGTGCCGCGACCATGTCTAGAATCGATCCGCAAAATCCCGTTCACTAACTCGGCCCGCTCGTGCAGGTTGACCATCCCAAGACTGCCGCGCTGGTTGTAATTATCCTGCACCTTGCTCAGGTCGAATCCTACCCCGTCATCCTCAATCTCAACATGAATCACATCAGAACGACGATTCAGGCGCACCCAGATATGTTCCGCTTCGGCGTGTTTGCGGGCGTTGTTAACCGCTTCCTCGATGATGAAGAAGATCACACCCTGCTTACCGACCTCCAAATCTTCGACGACACCCTGCTTGGCTTCGATGACGACTTCCTGATCGTGGTTCTCATCCATCTTCTCGGCGAGCTGCTCCAGGGCTGGCAGCAAACCCTCTGATTCCAGAACCAGCGGCCGCAAGGTGAACAGCATCTGGCGGATTTCTTTGGTCGTCCTTCGAGCCAACTCCTCGATCTTGAAAAGCTCCTCAGCAGCCGATTTCGGATCGCGCTGAACCAACCTGCGGGCAAAATTCACCCGCATAGCGATCGCGCCGATCGACTGTGTTGGACCATCATGGAGATCGCGCGCGAGTTTATGCCGTGCTTCCTCCTGGATCTCGGCGATGCGTTCCTTCTCCTGTTCGAGCTCGCGGTAAAGCTTGGCATTCTGCAGGGCGATCATCGCCTGCTGGGCGATCGCCTCGAGCAGCTCCACGCGTTGGCGGTAGAAGAAATCCTGATCGGCATGCGCGAAGAAGAGCACGCCGTAAAGCTCCAGACCGACGACCAGCGGTATGCAAACTGCCCCCTGCGTGTTGTGGATGGCGACCATGCGTTTCAATTCAGGATCATTGCGTGGAGCTTCAATGAAGCGCGTTTGAACGCTGGCCAACGTCTCGCCCAGCGCCCCGCGTTCACCACGAAACGTTATACGCAGATCGGCTGCCGGCAAGCCACGTGAAGAAGCGATGTAGAGTTGATCGTTTTCAAACAGCAAGAGCATGCTGAGCGGTTTTGCTGCGCCGCGCGTTTCCAGCGCGCTGTTGGCTAGATCAAGCGTCATTTCGAGCACGCGATCAACATTTAGCGTAGCGTTCAAGCCAGCCGTCATCATCAGCAGCTCATGCATACGCCCGAGTTCGCGCTCGAGCTGGGAGATCGCCTGCTCCGCGTTGAATCCGGAGGAGATTGAATTGGGGTCCTTCTTGTCATCGCTGCGCCCAAGGCGGTCGGTCAGCCAGGCCATCACCGGCAGACCACTCAGCACGGCGGGAATCAACAGCCCATCCTGCAGACCATTTGCGATCTGCCGGAAGATATCAAGCGTGGGCTGAAAATCCACTTGAGACACGTCCTACACTAACCTCTCTACTACGCATTTTGCTCCCAACCTTACGTCGCTCTGAAGAAGCAGACAGCAATGCTGGGACCTATTTCCGCGGATGCCACCATGTATAGTATGCCGGAAAAATAAGCGCATCCCCCTTACAAATCACCTACAGCATCAAATTCTGATTCTACTTTGGGTCTGCCAAATGGATCAAGTTTGCTCGGCTGATTCTCGAGCCCTGAAATGTATCAGCACCAACGCCGCCAGCAAAATCGTCAGACTCAATAACTGCGCCAGCCGCAGACCAGCGAAGATGAGCACGCTGTCTCCACGAAATGCCTCCAGAAAGAGGCGCAGCGCAGCAGTGAGCGCCACAAAGCTCAACGCATGTATGCCCGGTATCCAGCGTTGTCGTTCTGCGCGCATCACAAAGAGAAGGACAAGACCCGACCCCAGAATTTCGTAGACCTGCGAAGGATGCCGTTCTGCCCCCCACAAATTGATCGCCCACGGTACATCAGTGGGCGCACCGAAAGCATCGCCGCTAGAGATGTGTGCAAGACCAAGCGAGAGCATGAACAGCGCCAGGCCGGGTGCCATCGCGTCCAGCGTCGGCCAGAGAGGCAATCCCTTGCGCTGACCATAGACGATCGCCGTTAAGATACCAACCAACAGACCTTCTGGAAACGAAAGCGTGTTCGGATTCAATGCCAGGATGCTGATAGGATCGGCAGCGTAGGCGTCAACGAACTGCAGAACATATCCGAGCCGTGCCCCGATTAAGCCTGCGATCAGAGCGTAGAAGATCATACTGTTGACGCTCGCGGCTGAGATCTTATACCGGGGAGCGGCGCGCTCGATCAACAGGGTCGCAACCCAGACGCCGGCTAATAGCAGCAGACCGGGAAGCTGGATAGCCAAAGGACCAATCTGGAGGATTGGCAGCATCAGGAACCGTCCTCGAACAACGCCTCTACGGCGCTCTGAAGAGTCGCCTCGGACATTGGCCCCCCGATGATCACCTGCCGGATGACACCATCGCTATCGATGAAAAAGGTCGAAGGCAATGCACGCATCTGGTAACCATTGCCGACGGCTCCGGTCGTGTCGAGCGGTATTGGAAAGGTGAGGTTGAACTCGCGCACGAACGCTTCTGCTGCCGGCGCGCTGTCCTGGTAGGTCATGTTCACAGCCAAAACTTTCAATCCCCGGTCACGGTTGCTATCGTATACCTCCTGGATCGCGGGCATCTCTGCCCGGCAGGGAGGACACCACGACGCCCACAGGTTCAGGATGACCGGATCCCCACGCATGTCAGACAGGGTGACTTGTTCACCATCAAGCGTCGTCAGCGTGAAATCCGGTGCTAGAAAACCTTCGCGTGGGCTGGGGATCAGGCCGGAGGTCGTCTCCGCACGATCGGCAGAAGACACGATCGTCCAGGTCATGCCAAGAATCAATACCAGGCTGAAAAAAACCGCGAAGCGCGAGCGGTTGATGAAGATAGAACTCAGATGATTCATGTCAGAGATTGTACCGTATGCAGCGGCTGCGGCCTGTATGCGGAAATACTACGCTGGGGATCAAGGTGCTTCGAGACCATGAGACTCGAGCAGTGCTGCGTTCGACATTAACGCTTGCGTTTCACCATCACTCACGACCATGCCTTGATCCAAAACGATCGTGCGCGGCAGCAATTCTGCCACCATGCGCATGTCATGTGTGGCGATCAGCATGGTTTGATCGAGATCATCCAGGAGCTGGATAAACTCGCGGCGGGAGCGTGGGTCCAACCCTGCAGTAGGTTCATCGAGCACCAGTATTTCAGGTTTCATCGAGAGCACACAGGCAATGGCTACACGTTTCTTTTCACCCATGCTCAAGTGATGGGAGACACGTCCGGGAAACGCCTCCAAGCCCACGGCTTGCAGCGCTTCCATGACGCGCCTCTCAAGCTCCGCCTGTTCGAGGCCGAGATACATCGGACCAAAAGCCACGTCTTCAAAAACGCTGTGCATGAAAAGCTGGTCATCGGGGTCCTGAAAAACCAACCCGACGGAGGCACGGATCTGGCCCAGATTCTCATCGCCGATCGCATGTCCACAAACGCACACTTCACCATCTCCCCGCAGGATCCCGTTGAGATGGAGCAGCAGCGTTGATTTTCCCGAGCCGTTCGGGCCAACCAATGCGACCTTTTCCCCCGGAGCGACATAGAGGTCAACTCCCCGCAAGGCTTCGGTCCCATCCGGATAAGCATAATGCAGTCCGTTTACATCGATCGTGTGATGCACATCATTAACTCCAGAAACCTACAAATAGAAAGACCATCAGAATCAGGAGCCATACCGTCAATCCGATCCAATCGGTGCTTCGCATGCGGGGCGACTCCAACGTGCGCAGCTCACCGTCATAACCACGCGCCGCCATTGCAGCGAAGACGCGTTCGCTGCGCTCGAGTGAGCGCAAAAACAGGCTGCCCACCATCATCCCGGCAGTGCGGCCCTGCCAGACGATCCCCGGACTGGGTACACCATCCAAATCAGGACTGCGTGAACTGCGCGCCCTGACCATGCGAAGAGCCTCATCCGCCAGCACGAACAGATAACGGATCATGAACCCGATCGTGGCGACGATGACACGCGGAACGCGCAGTTTGCTGAGCCCCCAGAGGACTTCAGGGATCGGGGTGGTTGCGCTGAGTAGAATCCCGGCTTGCACCGCAATCCAGGTTCTTACCAGAATGGCTGCAAAGCGTTGAAGCCCTGCATCTGTGATCGTCCAACCCAACACTGGCAAGATTGAGATCGGCTCCCCGGGGATGAGGAATGGCAGCGGCAGGGCGGCCAGGATGAATGGCAGCGCGATAAACCCACGCCGGAGGGCAAAGCCAATACCCAATCTTGATACTACAGCAAGGAAAAGGAGGACCAGGAGCAGCAATGAATATGAAATCCATGCATCTTCCGGCAGCGTCACAACCGTCAGGATGAACAGTACCGTCCCCACAATTTTCACGCGGGGATCTAGTTCATGGACCCAGGTTTCCCGCGGCTGATAAACGTCCAGAAGACTGAAGTGCATTGCGGTCTGATCAGCCCTCTACGCCAACGACTCTGCGACCCATAACCCAGGCGAGTGCGAACACGATCAATGTACCCAACAACACAGCCGCGATCGTTGTCGCAGCCGGATTCTGGATGAACGGGACGGTGTAGTCTGGCAGGATCGAGTAAAGCGGCTCAAGTGACCGGTCCAGGAAGCCTCGCTGCTCGGCGACGAATTCGAGCCCATCTGGATTTGGCGATGCCAGCGGTGAGAACGCTGCCACAACGAGCGCAATCAACAACCCGGCGAGCACGAAACCGGAGGTGATCCGGCCGGGCGCTCTCTCCCCGGCGCTGAGCACTTCCGGCCTGGCAGCTTGCAGCAAGGCAATGGCTCCAGCCGTGATCAAGCCCTCCCCCAGACCGATGAGCGCGTGGACTGTAGCCATTGCAGGTAGGCCGATTGCCAGCGGCGAGGTTCCGGAGACAGCCAGTTCGATCGCGGTTGCAATAGCCCCAATCTCGACCGAGAGCCAGGCAGCGGCAAATGCTGCCGCGATCCTGGCACCCGGATTATCTCCGGTCATGCGCCTCAATGCGCGGTAAACCAGATAGCCGCTAAATGCGGTAAGCACACCCATGTTCAGGACGTTCCACCCAAAAGCCAGCAGACCCCCATCCTGGAACAAAAATGCCTGCACGCCAATCACCGAAGTCATGATCAGCGTCGCAGCCCATGGTCCCAATGTGATCGCAGCCAACGCGCCACCAAGTAAGTGCCCGGATGTGCCGGCGGCCACCGGGAAGTTGATTGCCTGCGCGGCAAATATAAACGCTGCCAGCACTCCCATTATGGGGACCTGTCGCTCGCCCAATTGCTGGCGAGTCTGGCGCAGGGCGATGCCGATCACGATCACCGCGAGAACCCATCCAAGGATCGATACCCACGTAGCGAGAAAACCGTCAGGGATGTGGAGTGGTGTCGGTGATAGCAGCATAGTATCTCTCTCTTTCTTGCGCGATTAACGCTTGCGTTGCTGGTCAAGGCAGTCGGGACACAACCCTTGCAGCGTGAGATGATGGTGATTGACTTGGAAATTCGTCTGTGCGGCGACCGTGCTCGCCAGCTGCTCGATCAGATCGGCGTGAAGATTCATCACTTTCCCGCAGTTCGTGCAGACCAGATGGCCATGAGGATTTTCCGGATCGCGCAGCGAGAAGCGCATCGGCTCCGATTGGGCGTCGAGCATATCCACCAGCCCGGCTTCGTGCAGCGTTTCCACCGTGCGGTATACGGTTGCCAGGTTGAGCCCCGGCAGGCGATCCGCCGCCTGCTCGTAAACCTGCTGCGCCGAGAGATGCCCCTCCATGTGCGCGATCGTCTCCAGGATGATCGTGCGCTGCGCGGTCACGCGGTATCCGCGTGCGCGCATCTTTTCAGCCAGCCGTTCACCACAAGACATATGCAATTCCTTGTATTTGCAAATATTTGCAAAAGGATAGCATGGAGGTAGCGTCAGGTCAAGGGATTGGTGATTGGGGCTTAGACACCGATAATACGTTACCGGGAGTTTTCAAGGACCAGGTCACCGAAGAACATAGGCGTCATGGCGAGGCGCGTGAGCGACGAAGCGATCCCCCGCTTGGAACGCGGGGATTGCCATGGTGCCTGCGGCGCCTCGCCATGACAGTATCAAAAATTTGGGACAGACCCGCGTGTCCGCCCGGATGTTGTCTATTTCGGAGTGGCGGGGTCCCCCCGCCACTCATTGATGTCTCTCATTAGGTACCAGGATTAATCGATCCCGGGCCTGATCCAATCGCGCTACGGTTAACGAACGATCTGGTAGGCCACGCTGAGCGACACGCTGACCGCCATCTGTCCTTGACTAATCGGCGGTTCAGCCCCTCCACCACCCACGCCCATGCTTGCGCCGACAAAGTATGGATAAATATATCCACCGGACTGATCCGTGACCGACCTGATCTGACCAATCGTAAGGTTGAGTTCCTGGGCGATCGCTTCAGCACGTGCTTGGGCGTCGTCGAGTGCCGCTGTTCGGGCTTCATCGGCGAGGGCGCCCGTATCCTGAATCCCGAAACTCAATCCGTAGATGCTGTTCGCCCCGCTGGTGAGCGCAGCCTCAAGCACCTTTCCCACATCGTCGATCGTGCGGATGTTGATCTGCATCATGCTGTCAACATGGTAGCGCTTTTCTCCGGTCGGCTGCCCTGTCTCCGGATCCCAAACATCCTCCGGCCAGACATTGAAGCCGGTTGTTTGAATATCTTCGTCCGCGATGCCAAGCTCCTGCATCGCTGCGCTTATATCCGCAATCGTTCCGTTCGATTCGCTAACCGCATCCCTGATATCTGTCTCTGTGATTGTGAAGCCGACCGATACCGTGGCCATATCCGGGTTGCCGCGCGCCTCGCCATGACCCATGACAGTGATGGTGTCGGCAATAGACACCCCTGATCCAGCCGGGGTGGTTAATGCCGTTCCACAGGCCGAAAGCATAACGACCAGGCTCACCAAGATCATCATTCTTACAACTTGCTTATTCATTGAGTAGTCCTCCAATGGCGTCCATGCCCCGGTAATTTGCCGCAGCCGATACAAAAAACACATCGATCGCAGCGCGCATTAGACGCTCACTCCATCCAATTATGTTCCCTTAAACAAGTCCAAATTGTGTGACGAAAATGTCCTAAGAATGTGAGATCTAGAAAGTAGGGGCGGGATAACACCGCCCTTAGGAAGTGAATGTGGAATGGATCCAGAGGTGTGTTCTGGGAACGTGCCTTCAGATTGCCATAACATAAATAAAAGAGCCCCTGGCATCAGGGGCTCCAATCAACCTTACGATAAACTTACTCGAGCAGCGTGCGGATGTAGGAGACCAATTCCCAGATCTCGGTATCGCTCAGCAGAGTCCCCCATGCCGGCATCATCGAGTTGTACGGTTCAAACGCGCCTCCCTCTGAGATACGCCAGAAGAGATAGCCATCGCTCAGTGTCGACATACGGTTTGCGTCAGAAAGGTCTCCGGGCGGCGGTTGCATACCCTGGGCTGCACTACCATCGCCGCTTCCCTGCTCCCCGTGACACTGGACGCACAGCGCGTTATAGGCTTGATCACCTCTCTGGATCGCCGCAGGATCGCCTTCCAACGGGTTCTCCAGATCGGCGTACTCCTCTGGCACCACCCCGGCAGCGCCCTCGAGCATCTCTGGACCTGGCTCATCCGAATCGATCGCGCTCCCGCAGGCTGCCAGCAATAAGAGCGACAGCAGAACGCTCAAATTTAAAAGCCGTGAATTCTTCATCGCGCCCTCCCTATTAACAGAAGAAGGATAAACCGATTTGCAGTCGCATACCAATCACGCTTCAGTACCGCCGCTAGTCCTGCTTGCTGAAGAGCCAGATCGCCGGTACGAGAAAGACCACTACAAAAGTACCCATCACAGCAACGTCCGTTGCAATCGGATGAAGCCGCAGCATGTCCATGAACTGTACCGGCACGACCGAACGCAGCGCCACCTGCCGCAGCGGATCGACCCCATAGGTCACCGGGTTGACCTTCGATAACCACTCCATCCATAGCGGGACGCCGTTCAAGGGGAAGAACGCACCTGAAAGGAAGAACATCGGCAGCATGATGAAGTTCATGATCATGTGGAAGCCTTCCATCGTCTTCTGGCGGGCGGCGATCAGGATCCCCAACGAGGTCATCATCGCTGCCAGCAACAGCATCAACCCGATCAGGTACACGATTTGATCTACCGTCATGCGGATGCCCAGCAGCGGCGCGAAGACCATCACAAGGATGCCCTGAAAGAGTGCCACCGTGCTTCCTCCAGCGACCTTTCCCAGGGCGACCGAGACGCGCGAGACCGGGGCCACCATCACCTCTTTCAAAAAACCGAACTCGCGATCCCATACGATCGAAACGGCCGAGAATATCGAGGTAAAGAGCACCGCCATCGCCAGAATTCCCGGGAACATGAATTGTTTAAAATCAATGAAACCGCCACCCAATTCGGACATTGCCGGGGACAACCCGCCTCCGAAAATGAAAAGAAACAACAGCGGCTGACCGAGAGAAGCCAGGATCCTCGAACGATCGCGCACGAAGCGCAGGACATCACGCAGCCATATCGTGTACATACCTTTGAGATTGTGTACCAGACGATCCATTTTCGTACTCCTTTGCAAATCAAAAACTCCAGGAACGGGGCAACCGCCCTCCCGGCTAGTATGTATCTATCTGCTTCCGCGGCCGCGCATTCGTCCCCGCCTGCGCATGCTCTCCATCTGATCCGCTTCCTGTTCTCGGATCGCACGACCTGTTAGTTTGATGAAGACGTCCTCCAGGGTAGGGCGGCGCAGGTTCACGCTGCGCACCTCCACAGGAGACCCGCCATTTGTGAAAGCTGTCATCATGCGTGGAATGAATTGATCGCCTGCTTGCGTTTCCACAATCAACTGGTCTTCAGGTCCCTGCCTTACGTTGACATTTTGGAACTCATTTAACTTTTCAAGCGCCGATTCGTTGTTGGAAGTGCGGATGGTGACAATGTCTCCACCCACGAGACCCTTCAGGTTTTCGGGTGTGTCAAGGCTGACGATCTCGCCGTGATCGATAATCGCAATGCGATCGCAGTTCTCGGCCTCATCCATGTAATGGGTCGTCATAAACATCGTCACGCCTTTTTGTTGGCGCAGTTTGCGCAGGTAATCCCAGATGTGACGGCGTGTCTGCGGATCGAGACCGAGGGTGGGTTCGTCCAGGAAGAGAACTTTTGGATGGTGCAGCAGACCGCGGGCGATTTCTAAACGGCGCTTCATGCCTCCCGAGTATGTGCGCACAAGGTCATCCGCTTTTTCGCTCAGGTCAACCATTGCCAGCAGGTCATCGGCACGCTCCTGAAAAGTTTCCCGGGAAAGATCGTACATCATGGCATGGAAACGTAAATTCTCACGTCCGGTGAGTTGTTCATCCAGGCTGGGATCCTGAAAGATCAGACCGATCGATTGGCGCACGGCGGCCTGCTGCTCCACGACATCGAACCCGTTCACTTTTGCGTTCCCCGCGTCCGGTCGCAGCAGTGTGCAGAGCATGTTGATCGTCGTCGTCTTGCCAGCCCCATTCGGTCCCAGGAATCCAAAAATCTCGTCTTCATTTACCGAGAACGTGACGCCGTCGACCGCCACGAAATCACCAAACTTGCGCACCAAACCATTAACATCAATTGCGTTCATCATTCCTCTTTTCTCAATTCAAGTGCGAGCTCGCTCTGGCTGGCAAACACGCTGTTCAATAATTCCAGCCCCTGCCTGAGGTCCTGGCATTGCTCGGTGCTCAGATGTGCGAGCAGCTCATCCAGGCGTTTTTCGGCTCTGCTGTGTACCTCCCGCAGCACGGCGCGCCCCCGGGGAGTGATTTCCAGGGCAAGTTTGCGCCGGTCAGCAGGATCCTTCCGGCGAACAACCCAGCCGCGTTCAACCAGTACAGAGATCGAATTCGACATCGTGGCCAGGCTCACCGATTGCGAGTCGGCCAATTCGGTAAGCGACCTGGGCCGTTCGGCGAGCATGAACATCAACCGGAAGTGCGCTGGAGCCAATCCACGCGGTTCCTGACGGATCTCGGATGCGAGCACACGCATCACTTTGGGGATGACCTGCAAGATCTGATTCGCTGCGTTGCGCTTAGCTTTCAATACCATGAACATCCTGTAATCGTATTAGTTAGTCCTGCTAAGCAAACAGTATACCGCGTCCGCCGGTTCTCGCGGGTAAAATACTTATGCACGGTCGCAGGGCGGTATCGTGAGTGAACACATCCGGATCGCCGCCTTTCGACGTAATAATTAACAAGAGGGAACCACAGCGGTGGGGAATACCGGACAATTTTGGTCACCCGGTAGGGTCACGAATAAGTCAACCCATCTGAACCTCGCTTGAAGCCCTCGCAGAAAGGCAACAAGCCATGACTGATATCACCGTCCGAATGTTGAGCTGTGCACGCATACCTACAGAACATGGTGAATTTCAACTGTGTCTTTACAGCAACAGTCTCGATAATAAAGAACATCTCGCCCTGGTAAAAGGCGAGCCACAAGGACAGTCAGACGTCCTCGTGCGAGTGCACTCGGAATGCTTCACCGGCGATGTGCTTGGATCGCAGCGCTGTGACTGCGGCGAACAACTCGAGCTCGCCATGCGCGAGATCTCGGTTACCGGTCAGGGAGTCATTATTTATCTTAGGCAGGAGGGGCGCGGCATCGGATTGTTGGATAAATTGCGTGCCTACAATTTACAGGACGAAGGCTACGACACCGTCGATGCCAATTTGCTACTCGGGCACACACCTGATGAGCGCGAATATTCCATGGCAGCAGCGATCCTCAACGATCTGGACATCCACTCGATCCGGCTGCTCACCAACAACCCCCACAAAATCCAGGACCTGGAGGTCCAGGGTATCGATGTCCGCGGTCGAGTACCTGTCCCCGTGACGGTTAACGAGGAGAACGCCCTCTACCTGAAAACGAAACACCAGCGCATGAACCACAAACTCAGCATGGGGCTCGCGTTCGAGCCGGATGAGGTCGAGGCGATTTCAGATAAAAATGAGTGATCCTATCGAGGCGACCCGGCGAGCTCAATCCAGAGTATCCCGACTGATCAATCGCCCATTTGTCTGCCTCAGCTACGCTCAAAGCCTGGACGGATCCATCGCTGCCCAGCCGGGGCAGCCTTCGGCTATCAGCAGTTCCGCTGCGCTGAGCATGACCCACCAACTGCGCGCCGCTCACGATTGCCTGCTGATTGGTATCGGCACTGCGCTGGCAGACAACCCCCGACTCAACGTTCGTCTTGCCGAAGGGACGGATCCAGCGCCGGTTATCCTCGATTCGGATTTAAGACTTCCACCTTATAGCCGTCTGCTGGCAGGCGATCTGGATACCCACATTTTTTGCACGGATCCAATCGAGAGACAACTTGCCGCCCCGTTGCAAGACGCTGGAGCGACAATCCACCCCGCCCCTCGCAATGACCATGGACTGCTGGACATCCAGTTTGTCTTGACCAAACTGACGGCGTTGAACTTCCACTCTGTTATGGTCGAGGGCGGCGCCAGGGTGATTACCCAATTCCTACAAAAACAACTCGTTGATTGGCTCGTAATCACGATTTCCCCGATCCTGCTCGGTGGTCTTCGCGTCCCACTCACAGAGCCCGCCCCGGATCGCTGGACACCCACCCCCGTCCAAATCGAAGGCACCGCCATGTTTGGACAAGATTTGGTCATCTGGGGGCAGCCTGGGTGGGAGGCGCAATGAAACGCAGCAGCCTGATATTCACGGCTCCCAATCAGGTGGAGGTAATCGAGGAAGAACTTTCTCCACCCGCACAGGGTGAGGTTCTTATTGAAGCGCGCTTATCCGCCATCAGCCCCGGAACCGAACGGCTCATCTTCAAAGGAAACGCACCAGCCGATCTATCTGCCGACGAAACGCTTACCAGTTTGTCCGGCGGCTTATCTTTCCCGCTGCGTTATGGCTATTCTATGGTCGGTCGCGTTCGCGCCCTCGGCCCGGATGTCACCAAAGATTGGCTCGACCAACCCGTTTTTGCCTTCCATCCGCACACCAGCGCATTCACAACAGAGACATCCAATTTGATCCGTCTGCCCGCAAACCTGCCAATCGATGACGGTGTTTTCCTGCCCAACATGGAAACCGCCACCAATTTTCTACAGGACGGCGCACCGTTGATCGGTGAGCGCGTGATTGTCATTGGACAGGGGATCGTCGGGCTACTCACCACCAGCCTGCTGCGCCGGTCGGCAGCTTCTCGGGTTTTCACGCTCGAGCCGGTCGAGATGCGAAGGACTCTCTCCATGGAGGCCGGGGCGGATAGCAGTTTCGATCCAGATAACGATAGCGACCTCAAAGAACTAGAGCATCTCCTGGAAATTGAGACGGAAAGCGGAGGTGCGGACTTGATTTATGAGCTCTCTGGGAATCCACAGGCTCTCAACCTCGGCCTTCGCCTGGCCGGCTTCTCCGGCCGCGTGGTGATCGGCTCCTGGTACGGGACCAAACAGGCTGCCGACCTGGATCTGGGCGCCGCGTTTCATCGTCAGCGCCTGACGCTTAAAAGCAGCCAGGTGAGCACGATCGAACCGAGTTTGCGCGGTCGCTGGAACAAAGCCCGCCGCATCGCGCTCGCCATGGATCTGTTAGGTGAGATTAAACCTTCCAGATGGGTGACGCACCGCTTCGACCTGCAGCAAGCCCAGCAGGCATACCAGCAGCTCGAAGATCCAAAGGCGGTCCAAATTCTGCTTTTATACAACAGCGAAGGTCCCGCGCAATGACATCCTCGGTACGGGAATACTATGACTTAAACACGAAACGATTTCTGCGCTTCGGAGCTGGAGGAAAGGTCGGCGCAATCCACCGCAAATTGTGGGCCCCTGGCGTCCAAACGCGCGAGGGTGCGCTGCTCTTCATCAACAAGTGGGTCGTACGGCAGCTGCAGAAAAACAAACCAGAGGCAACGAGCTCAGCACGCTACCTAGACCTGGGTTGTGGCGTCGGCGGCACGGCGCTGTTTGTCGCCAAATCTATAGTTGCCCATGTACGCGGCATCACGCTCAGCGCAAAACAAGCCCAGATCGCCAGAGAACGCGCCAATGAAAACGATTTGAAGGATAGGTGCAGCTTCATCGTCGCCGATTTTGAAGCCCATCCCACTACGCAGAACTTCGATGCGGCGTTCGCTATCGAATCATTTGCGCACAGTTCCAATCCCGAGAAGTTTTTCCAACAAATTTCAGAAAGGCTTCATCCGGGAGGGCTACTCCTGCTCGTGGAAGATATGCTCGCCGAGCATCTGGACGAAAATGCGACTGGGCCGACAACCTGGCTGCGGCGCTTCAAGCAAGGATGGCGGCTCAATGCTGTCATGAAACCGAGCCGGATCCATGCCCTGGCTCAAGATGCTGGGTTCAGGCTGAAATCTGCCCACAATTTCACTGCTTATATTCAAACCGGCAGCGGGATCTTGCGAAATGTCTTTAAATGGCTTACACGTTTGCCGCTGCCGGGTGCATATTGGCAGAGCCTGAGTGGTGGCCTCGCGTTGGATGTATGTATCTCGAGGGGGTGGGTTTTATATCAGGGTTTGATTTTTGAGAAGGCATGATCGAGTTCAACAAAATTAAAGGGATGACCACCGGAGAATTTTATGTACAGCCTGGCAATTTCTAAGTCTTTCACAGCCCAGCATTACCTCATTGGGGGAGACTGGGGGCCTGAAAACGAGCTCCATAGTCATGATTACAAAGTGGAAGCGCGCCTATCTGGGGAGCACCTGAACGAGCATGGTTATCTCGTCGACATCGTCCAATTCGAGGCGGTGCTCAGCGCGATTGTCGACCACTATCGTGAAAAGACCCTCAATGATCAAGCTGAATTCGAGGGGCTCAACCCGAGCATCGAGCATTTCGCCCGCATCATCGCCCAGACCATCGGCGGCCACCTGCAAGCACCCAACCTCGACTCTCTCGAAGTGCGCTTATGGGAGGATGACATCGCCTGGGCTGCTTTTCGACGGGATATCTAGATCATATGCGTCTCGGTTTCGCGCTCTATGGCGACCTATCTACCCGTACCGGCGGTTTTCTCTACGACCGCATGCTGCTCCAGAGTCTCGAGCAGCGTGGCGCAGAGGTGGAAGTGATCCAGCTCCCATGGCGCAGCTATCCAAATTCGTTGATAGCATCGCTGCTCAGCCGAGACCCACATCAGCTATCGAACGGAAAATACGACCTGCTCATCCAGGATGAGTTAGCGCACCCATCCCTTTTCGTCGCAAACCCCTATATTAGAGAACATACCGGCACCCCGATTATCTCCATCGTCCACCACCTTCGCAGCAGCGAGCAGCATCCCGGACCGCTGCTGGCTTTTTACCGTCGGGTCGAAAGCCTCTACCTGAACCAACTCGACGGTGTCATCGCCAACAGTCCCGCCACGCTGGCTGAGGTCGAAGCCATGCTGGAACAGAACCTGCCAACAGTGGTTGCACCACCTGGACGCGGTCACTTTGATGTGAGCATCAACGAAGGTGCGATTAGAACCCGGGCCCATGAACCAGGACCGCTCGAAATTCTCTTTCTGGGCAGCGTTATCCCCAGGAAGCGGCTCGGTGATCTGATCGCAGCGATCGGACGACTCCCGAGCTACGACATTCGATTGACCGTGATCGGGCGTGACTCGGCTGAGAAGGGATACGTCCGCCAGGTTAAGTCTGCGCTCGCTTCCAGCCTCCCCGTCGATCGTGTCCGCTGGCTTGGAGAGCAGCCGGATGCACAGGTAATCGAGGCACTCCAGAAGTCACACCTTCTGGTCGTCCCGTCATCCCACGAAGGATTTGGTATCGCATATCTTGATGCGATGGGATGCGGGGTTGTGCCTATCGGTACGAGCTCCGGCGGTGCCTCCGCAATTATCGATCACGCCGAGAATGGCTTCCTGATCTCACCGGGCGACGTCGATAGCTTATCAGGACAGATTGAGTTGCTTGCCAACGACCGCGAGCGGCTCAGCAGGATGGCTTTAAAGGCTTACAGACGCTACAAACAGCAACCTACATGGGAGGAGGTGACGGGGATTGTTTATGATTATATTGAGGCCAATTTCGTAAAGCAGGACAAACGTATTTGAACCTCAGTTCTTAATATTCGTTTTCAACACCAAAGGAGAGTAGCATGAACCGCTCAACGTACCGTCTGATCATCTTGATCACCGCCGTGATCACCGGATTGATCCACCTGGTTGTCCTCAACATCCCTTTCATCCAATCAACAGGCAGCCCTGATCTACTGTTCACGCTGAATGGTCTCGGCTTCCTCGGACTGGCAGCTGCATTCTTCTTCGACATCCCCTTTCTCAGGGGATATGAGAAATGGATAGTCTACGCCTTCATGGCGTTCACATTGGCGACCATAATCGCCTGGATCGCGATTGGCGCCCGTTCGACTCTCGGGTACCTTACGAAATTGGACGAGGTCATTCTGTTAGCCGCACTCGGCTTGTACCTACGCGAGGGGTCCTGAAATAAACACGGATAGCATAAGCCTCCAGCCCGGTCCAAACGTGAATGGCAAGATAATTTCGTAATGGGCCGGGCTGAGGCATTACCCTTCATCGAATACCTGGATTCCAAGCGCACAGTCGATGATCGTGCGCTTAACCATCACGTCATCTCTGCGCTTCGTGAAGCGCTCCACACGGAACAAGCAAAAGACCCGCTGAAGATTCTTGAGGTTGGCGCTGGGATCGGCACGATGGTCACGCGCTTACTTGATTGGGAGGTCATACCTTCAGCAGCATACACAGCAGTCGACATCGATCACAAACTTGTCGGTGAAGCGCGCCGCCGGCTCGGTCGCTACGCTATCGAGAACTCGCTGATGCCGGGCTGCGGATTGGCCAGAGAGATCATGCTGCGATCAGAGAACGCCGATCTATCCGTGAATTTCATAACCGCTGATGCGCTCGAGTATTGCCGGCAGGAGGATGCGCGCGGCGCATTTGACCTGCTCATCGCGCACGCCTTCCTCGACCTGCTCGACCTGCCAACTGCGCTGCCGACACTTTTAGCGGTGCTCAAGCCCACAGGATATTATTACTTCACGCTGGTCTTCGATGGCATCACCCATTTCGAACCACCCATCGATGAGGAAATGGAGGCCCGAATCCAGTCTATCTATCACCAAACGATGGATGAACGCCTCATTGACGGTGCGCCATCTGGAAATCGCTATTCCGGGCGGCATTTGCTTGGGGAACTGCTCAAGAACGACGCGGATATCCTCGCTGCCGGCCCTTCAGACTGGATCGTATATCCGATCGAGGGCAGCTACCCGGCCAGGGAAGCGAGCTTCCTGCAGCACATACTGGACACGATCCAATCTGCATTGGATGGGCGGGATGAATTGGAACCAGAGCGTTTTGAGAAGTGGCTGCAGAATCGCCGCCTCCAGATCGAGGCCGGTGAGTTGATCTATCTAGCCCATCAGATCGATGTGTTTGGACACCCAGGGGCCGCATCCTGAAATTCCCCTAGAATGATCGGGGGTGTATGGGATCCAATCAGGTCCTCTCCTGAACAGCACGGTCGGTCAGCACCGAACCCAGGCTGAGCCCAACCAGCCCGAAGGCAATATCGCGCGCCCTGATCAACAACCCGACGCTCAAACCTTCCGCAATGCTGTAACCCAGGCGTGTGAACGCGAAAACCTGACCGGCTTCCAGCACCCCCAGCCCGCCTGGCAATGGCGTAAGGAAGGCCAGGCGCGCCGTTGTCAGCACCGCGATGGTTTCATCGATCGGTAGCCTCAAATCCAGAAACCGAAGCATCAGCCAGTATTCTGCCACTAATAGGATCCATGTCAGCAGTGAAAACGCCATTGCAGCGATTAATTCCACAGGTTTCTCCCGGAAGAAGATCGTCATCTCGACCTCAACCGCGTGTGTCCCGGACTGCCACCGGTTCCATGCCGGGATCCGGTTTCTAAAAAACTCGGGCATTCGACGCATCAGTGTAGAAAATGGGCGTTTCCCGCGCGCGATCACAAAGAGGAACACCAGCGGAAAGCCAAGCAGAAGCACTGCCATTACGATGGACCCTATGCCAGCCTGGTCTTCAAGAAATTCCAATCGAGTGATAAGCGTCAGACCCACCAGTAAAAAGGTGAAATTTCCAACCAACTCGATGACCTTCTCCAGCGTCACGGAGGCGGTGCCGGTCGATGCAGGAATCTCGTGGCGTGTGCGCAGCATGTAGATCTGGAGCGGTTCACCACCGAACTGGGGACCGGGCGTGAAGTAGCTTAACCCAAATGCCGCAAGACGATATCCGCTCAGGCGCAGGTAGTTGACCTTGTATCCCAGGCCATGAAGCACAACCCACCAACGACCGCTGAGCGTCAATAGGACCACCAGGTTGACGACGGTAAGGATGACGAGCTGGAGCAGGGAGAGTCGTCTCAGCGCATTCAAAATCGAGGCGATCTCAATATCACGAGCAGCCCACCACAGCAGTGCAAAAGCCAGCGCCCATAACCCTACCCTTATTAGAAGCGACCTGCGGCGGGCTTTCCCTTTACCCGAATCAGTTTCGGAGCCGGTCATTTTAGCCCCCGGCCCTGCGTCCAAAGATCTCGTTTGAAGGCTGCCAGAGGGAGAACCTTCCCGTTCCGAGCACCAGCGTCAGCAGGTCAAGAACCAACAGCCCCGCTCGCATATCGGTGAAGCCAACCAGTACGATGGTAAGACCAATCGGAAACACGAGCATGAAGGCGACGAACCGCCCTGCGGCTCCCAAGACGAGCATCGGTATCGCCAGGAGTTTTATAGCGGCAAAAAGCGGCACGACAATGTCTGGCGCTGAAAATCCCGATTGTGCGAAAGCCGTAACCTCCCCTGCCAGATCGCCAAATGTCATCCAGGCGTCAAACACCAGCAATCCAGCCAGAGAAAAACGCACAATGACAGGCAGATAGCCTATCAGCGTGGTTTCAAGCCAACTGCGCAGCCGCAGGTAACGTTCGGATCGTGGGTCGATCGCTCCGCTCACGACCAACCAATCCCGCAGGAAACTGGCCCCGAAAGGCAGCATGAACAGCAGCCCAGCCAGGATCGAGGCCGGCGGCTTCACAATCGGCCAAAGCATGGCGGTCATGAAACCCATCGTCAATCCGGCGATCGGCCTGCGGCTGCGGCTTTCAGTCAGAGGATGAACGGGCAAGCCGCGCTGTTTGCGGATCCAGAGGCCCAATAAAAACAGAAAGCGTGCCGCACCGAATGGGAAGAACCACCAGGTCAGCGTCCCGTAGCGCATGGCCAGCAGTGTTGCGATCAGCAGCCCGGCCCCATCGAAGAGCTGGTCTAGTTCTTCGCCCAGGCCGGTCACCTCGTCGCGTACACGCGCGACGTAGCCGTCCACATAATCCAGGATGTCCGCAGAAGTGTAGAGCAAGGCCGGTATCCACGCGGTCCATCCTTGTGGACGGGGGATTAACAGGAAACCGGAGAGCATGATCAGCTCCAATCCGCGTAAGATGCTGACATTGTTACCCAAGCCGAAACGCGGCAGCAGCCTGCCGTCCCGCACGCGCCGGTTATCATTCAGGTGAGCGACCAGAAAACGCCACAAAGCAAGCGTCCCGATGAACGGCAGCAATAGCCACTGGGCAAATTCTATGTGAGCGGATTGAGCCTCGAGGAGTACATAACATGATGCCAGAAACGCCAGGCCGATGGACAGCCATTTCCAGGCCGCCCGGCGCAAGCGCCGTATCGGATCGGCATCACCCATCTGCTGCAGTTGGTCAGATCGTGGCATCGGCCCATCTTAGCATGAAACATGTTTCACGCTGCGGATCGCTCCAATCCCATTCCGGATTCAAGCCAAAATCCGATACAATCAGTACAGTTCAGAGGATTTCATCGTCCGGGTCCTCATCCCCTGACGTAACTTCGCATTCACGCACTGCATCTAAACATTAAAAGGAGTAGGGCATGGCTAACGACACTCTCACAATTACGGACAACCGCACCGGGGAGTCCTATGAGATACCCATTGAACATGGCACGATTCGCGCCATGAACCTGCGTGATATCAAAGTCGATGACGATGACTTTGGCCTGATGAGCTACGATCCGGCCTACAAGAACACGGCCTCGACAAAGAGCACGATTACTTTCATCGATGGCGATAAAGGCATCCTGCGCTACCGCGGCTACCCCATCGAACAGCTCGCCGAACAGAGCAATTTTCTGGAGGTCGCCTACTTAATCATCTTTGGCGAGCTTCCCACCGAAGATGCTTACCGGCAATGGGTGCACGATATCACTTACCACACTTTTCTACACGAGAACCTCAAAGGCCTGATGCATGCTTTCCGCCATGATGCCAACCCGATGGGTATGTTCATCTCATCGGTCGCAGCCCTTTCGACCTTCTACCCGGAGGCAGGAGCCGTAGACGACCCCGAAGAGCGCATGCACCAGGTTAAGCGGCTGATCGCGAAGGTGCCGACGATCGCAGCTTTCTCCTACCGCCACAGCCGTGGGCTGCCTTACGTCTACCCCGATAACGATCTGAGCTACACCGGTAATTTCTTGAGCATGATGTTCAAGATGAGCGAGGCGAAATACGAGCCCAATCCGGCGCTCGAACGTGCCCTCGACGTGTTGCTTATCCTGCATGCTGACCACGAGCAGAACTGCAGCACAAGCACGATGCGCAACATCGGCTCTTCCAAAGCCGATCCCTACAGCGCGCTTGCCGGGGCGGCCTCAGCTCTCTACGGACCGCTCCACGGTGGGGCTAACTCGGCTGTCTTGCGCATGCTCAAACAGATCGGCGATGTCAGCAAGGTGCCTGAATACGTGGAGCGCATCAAGCAGGGCGAGTTCCGCCTAATGGGCTTTGGTCACAGGGTCTATAAGAACTACGACCCGCGCGCCAGGATCATCAAGCAGGTCGCTGACGACGTATTCGCCGTAACCGGCAGGAACCCGATGCTTGACATCGCGCTTGAACTCGAACGTATCGCCCTCGAGGACGACTACTTCGTATCACGCAAGCTTTATCCCAACGTTGATTTCTACTCCGGGATCATTTACCAGGCGATGGACATTCCCGTGGGTATGTACCCGGTGCTGTTCGCCATGGGCCGCACGGTCGGATGGCTGTCGCAGTGGATTGAACTGCTCGAGGACCCGGAGCAGGCCATCGCGCGACCGCGCCAGATCTACCTCGGCGAGGATAAACGCGATTTCGTCCCCATGGACAAGCGCTGATCGATCCCACCCAATAAAGAGACCTATCCGCAGGGCGACCGGCCGGTCGCCCCTGCTTTTTTGGGACTCCTTAATAAACTCGTAGGCGGGGTCACCCTGCCTCTACGGAAAAATCACCCGTATGACGAGCAGACGTATCCGTATCTTTGCGGTGCCTACGTCCTTCCCGATTGACTCGGTGCCTGGGCGCCCTCCCATAGTGTCATCGCGAGGAGCGTCAGCGACAAAGCGATCTCCATCTTCCAAGGGGACTATGGCGCAGCTGAATACCCTGGACCATAGTCCACGCCACCTTCTACGGCTCGCAACGATAAACCAACCTGGTGTCTGGGTGCTGGAGTGACCGAGTGTCCGAGTGGGTAATCCCCACTCCCTAAACTCCTTACCATCAAATCGGGTCAGAATGGTGCACATAAAGGACAACTTACCACCTTATTGTGTGACATTTCCCACTAGGGTTTTCCACCTGCGACAGGCATCATTCATGATGAGTTCCAAACGTCGTGGAGCGGGGGTGAATATTCGTGAGGGATATCGGCAAAGCCGCTAATCCCCTTCGCGTCCTTCTCGTTACTCAAGGTCAATGGGGCGAGCGGATCGCATCAAATATCAGCACAAACGCACCCTCAAATTGGGTCGTCAACAGCTGGGCCGCGCCGCGCGTGATCCCCCCAATCGTGGATTATCCCGAGGAATATCTCCCTGAAACATTGCCCCAATCGGATCTGATCGTTGCACTGGGAGACGTCCCGGGTTTCGCACAGCTCATCCCTGAAATCGCCCGGCTCGCCGACGCTCAAGCTGTAATTGCCCCGATTGATCGCAACGCCTCGCTGCCTAAGGGGCTTGCCCGGCAATTGGAAGGCTGGCTGGATCAGCAAGGTGTCGAGGTTGTTTTCCCGAAGCCTTTCTGTTCGTTGACCGAGACACGCCTGAACCGCACACCGCTCGTGCAGGAACATGACAACGCCTTCATCTCTGAATTTGCGGCCTACTTTGGCAAACCGGAACTCGATATCGAGGTCGAAGAGGGGACCGTCACGCGTGTCGAAGTGCGCCGAGACGCAGCCTGCGGATGCGCTCAGTACGTTGCGGAGCGCCTGATCGGAACCGCTGTGGATGAATCTATCGAGCAGGCCGGATTGCTGCATCATCACTATCCGTGCCTGGCGGATATGAACAAAGATGACGACTATAACGATACCCTGATGCATGTATCTGGGAATTTGCTCAAAGACAGCGTGCGCGATTCGGTTAAAGCCCACCTGTCAATCAACTATATCCGACCACACGGACGAAACAATGAAGACTGATCAAAGGAGGACGTATTGATGGAAGAGCTCATCCTTGAAATGCCGTCCATGTACGGTGACCACCATGTTCTGAAGGTCCGAGAAGTAATAACGGCACTCGAAGGGGTCGAGGAGGTCTACGCCAGCTCCGCATGGAAACAGGTCATGATCTCGTTCGATCCAAAAAAGACAAAACCTGCGGACGTGGAAAAAGCGCTCAGCGACGCCGGATACCCACCCAACGAGGGCGAACCACCCATCCTCGTGCACCCCACAAGCATCAAACGTGATCCACAGTGGGAACTGATTGGTGTGCGCGCGACACAGACCAACCCGGCAGATTTGAAGTAGCCGGCTAGTTCCGGTTATATCCGTATTGAAGGAGTAGACCTATGGCTAAAAAGATCCGTACACCCGAGCAAGCCAGCCGGGACCCGGCGACGATCTCACTGTTAGAGTTTGCAAGCGAAAGCGAATACGAGACCTCGTTCTCGCGCGCAGACATGATGGCGCCCTGTCCGATTGGCAGCGACGGCCTGTGCTGCAAAGTCTGCGGCATGGGTCCCTGTCGGCTGGTCAAGGACGGCCAGACCGGTGTTTGCGGCGCCACCCGCGAAACCGTGGCGGCGCGTAACTTCGCCCGCATGGTTGCAGCCGGCGCAGCTTCCCATTCTGATCACGGCCGCGACCTCGCCTACACGCTGCTCGCAGCCGCCGAGGGCCACGCGCCGGACTACAAAGTGCGCGACGCCGCCAAGCTCAAGGAAATGGCTCATTACCTCGAGGTTGAAGTAGATGGCAAGGAGATCAATGAACTTGCGCGCGAAGTCGCATTAGCCGCACTGCATGAATTCGGCAAGCCGACTGGCGAGATCATCTATCTTAAACGCGCTCCAAAGAAACGCCAGGAAACATGGCAGAAACTGGGCATCTCACCACGCAATGTTGATCGCGAGATCGTCGAGATCATGCATCGCACGCACATCGGCAACGACCAGGACGCCGAGCATATCCTCGACCATGCCATGCGCGCTGCGCTCGGCGATGGCTGGGGCGGTTCCATGCTCGCAACAGATCTTTCTGACGTACTCTTCGGCACGCCCGGACCGGTCGCTTCGGCAGCCAACCTCGGCATCCTACAGGAAGACCAGGTCAACATCATCATCCACGGTCACGAACCCACGCTCTCCGAGATGATCGTGGCCGCCGCGCAGCACCCCGAGATGATCGAGTATGCCAAGAGCAAGGGCGCCGGGGGCATCGTCATGGGTGGCATCTGCTGCACCGCCAACGAGACGCTCATGCGCCAGGGTGTGCCGCTTGCAGGCAATTTCCTGCAGCAGGAGCTGGCTATCCTGACTGGCGTCGTCGACGCCATGGTCGTCGACATCCAGTGCATCATGCAGGGCGTCGTCAAGCTGGCAGACCAGTTCCACACCGAAATCATCACAACCTCGCCGAAAGCAAAAATCACCGGCGCGACGCACATGGAATTCGACGAGCACCGTGCCATGGAAATCGCCAAAGAAATCGTCCGGTTGGCGTGCGATCGCTACACCGAACGGGTTGCGAAAGCCAATATCCCGGATATGTCGGCGGAGTTGGTGCCCGGCTTCTCACACGAATACATCAACTACGCGCTCGGTGGTACGTACCGCGGTTCATTGCGGCCGCTCAACGACGCGATTATGTCCGGCCGCATCCGCGGCGTTGTAGCCAACATCGGCTGCAACAACGCCCGCGTATGCCATGACGAACTTCACCGCCATGTCGTCACCGAATTCATCAAGAACGACGTGCTCGTCGTCGAGACCGGCTGCGGAGCAATCGCCAGCGCCAAGCAGGGCTATATGCGCCCGGAAGCCGCTCTCGAACACGCCGGCCCCGGTCTGCGTGAAATCTGCGAGGCGGTCGGCATCCCACCCGTGCTGCACATGGGATCTTGCGTCGACAACTCACGCATCCTGACCGTCCTGGCCCAGATGGCCACCGAAGGTGGCCTGGGCGACGACATCAGCGACATCCCGGCAGTGGGTATGGCCCCTGAGTGGATGAGCGAAAAAGCGATCTCCATCGCGACCTACTGTGTCGCTTCGGGCGCATACGTCATCATGGGTCACTCCAGCCCGGTCTCGGGCGTCGACGAGGTCACCACGATCATCACCGACGGCTGGGAAGCCAAGACTGGTGGACGGTTGGAGTTCGTCAATGATGCCGAAGAGATCGTGCACCGTTCGCTCGCACACATCGATAAGAAACGCGCCGAGCTAGGCCTGCCCGAATATGACCCCTCAAGCTGGGGCAAGAGCGGCGATTGGAGAATCGGAGAACTCGACGAACTCCCATTGCCCGAAAAAATCGGCGCAGCCTACGGTAATTCGACGAATTAGGGAGGCAACACACTATGTCACGGTATATCGCAAAACGTGCCATTCGAGGCGCAAACGCAATCGTCGCAGAAGCTCAAACCCTCTACGATCGTGCGTTGGACGAAAAAGGCCCGGATACGGCAGTCGCCTTCCCCAATACGGCGTACTATCTGCCCGTGATCCTGGGTATGCTCGGTCACGAAGTGAACAAGCTCAGCGACCTTGAACCTGTGCTTGACCACGCCAAGACACTGCTCCACTCTGTCCCCGATGAAACCCTGTGGACGCCCTATCTCGGCGAGACGCTCGACTCCGGCCTGGCCACGCTGCTGGGCGAGGAGATCATCGAGGCGATCCGATTCATATACAACGAAGAGCCACAGCGCTACCCGGGACTCGAATTGGCCGGGTCAACCGCGTTCACCAGCCCGGACGGGAACGGATCAGATCCCGCTGCCAACGGACATCTCAATGGCCCCATCGACGACATTCAGCTGCGATCATGGGGCATCCAGTTGGTTGACGGGCGTATGCCCGGTTTTGCAGCGATCGTCGGCGCGGCCCACTCTAACGAAGCCGCCGTGGCGATCGTCCGCGAGCTGCAGAAGCGCAACATCCTCACCTTCCTGGTCGGGAATGTGAACGGTCGCTCGATCATCGACCAGCTCGTCGAAGAAAATGTCGAGATGGGCTACGACACCTATATCGTACCGTTCAGCAAGGACACCATTGGCGCGATCTATCCGCTTGGTTTCGCCACGCGCTCCGCGCTGACCTTCGGTGGTCTCAAGGGCGGACAGTGGCGCGACATCCTGCTCTACAACAAGAACCGCGTGTTCGCGTTCGTGCTCGCACTGGGCGAGGTCGATGACGTGAAATACGCCACCGCCGCTGGAGCGATCTCCTACGGTTTCCCGGTTTTGGCCGACACGGTCATACCGGAGATCCTGCCCACCGGCATCACGCAGTACGAACATGTAATCTCGATGCCCTGGAACGAGATCGATGGCGAAACCGAGGCCGAAAAAGCTCGCAGACTCGTCCAGAAGGCGATCGAGGTGCGTGGCGTCAAGGTCAAGATCTCGGAAGTGCCTGTCCCGGTTCCTTATGGTTCAGCCTTCGAGGGCGAGGTCGTCCGCAAGGCCGACATGCGCGTCGAGTTCGGCGGCAAGCACAGCCGGGCTTTCGAATACCTCTTCATGACCGACATGGATGAGATCCAGGACGGCAAGATCGAGGTCATCGGCCCCGGCTTCGAGGATGCAGATGTGCAGGGCTCCATGGATCTGGGCATCTTGATCAAGGTCGCAGGTCGTGAGATGGAGAAGGATTTCGAACCGGTGCTCGAGCGCCAGGTGCATTACTTCGTTAACGGCGCCTCCGGCATTCAGCACATCGGCCAGCGCGACATCGCCTGGATCCGCATCAGCAATAACGCCGCCGAGAAAGGTTTCGACCTGAAACACTTTGGCGATATCCTGCACGCCCGCTTCCACGAAGACTTCGGGAGCATCGTCGACAAAGTCGAGGTGCAGATCATCACCGATCCCGGTCTTCACGAAGAGTGGCTGCAGGATGCGCGCGAAGCATACGAAGAGCGCAACGAACGCATGGGCGCTATGACGGACGAAACGGTGGACGTGTTCTACTCCTGCACGCTCTGCCAATCCTTCGCCCCTGACCACGTCTGCATCGTGAGCCCGCAGCGGCTCGGGCTGTGCGGGGCCTACAACTGGCTCGACTGTAAGGCTTCTTTCCAGATCAACCCGACCGGGCCGAACCAGCCCATCGAAAAGGGCGAGACCATTGATGATGTGACCGGCAAGTTCACCGGCGTGAACGAATACGCTGAGATGGCTTCGCATGGTTCCGTCCCAGAGGTCTCGATGTATTCCATTATGCAAGACCCGATGACGGCTTGCGGCTGCTTCGAATGCATCGCCATGCTCATTCCGGAGGCAAATGGCATCATGATCGTCAGCCGTGAGGATACGAGCATGACCCCCTCCGGCATGACCTTCTCCACGCTGGCCGGCATGGCCGGCGGTGGGTTGCAAACACCGGGCGTGATGGGACACGGAAAGTTCTACATCCTCAGCCCGAAGTTCATCTCCGCGGATGGTGGCTTCAAACGAGTGGTCTGGATGTCCTCCGTCTTGAAAGAGCAGATGGCTGAACAGTTGATGGAGGTCGCCGAGCGAGAAGGTGACCCTGATCTAATCGAAAAGATCGCCGATGAAACCGTGGCCACGGATGTGGAGGGTTTGGTTGCGCATATAACCGAACACGACCATCCCGCGCTTGAAATGGATCCGATGTTCTAGGGTTCCTGGATCTGGGGATAGTGATTAGGGATCAGGCGCTGCATGCAGCGGCATCACACCCCCGACATGGAACTCACCTGATCCCTGATTCCTATTCTCAGATCCGGATCCCATAAATACACCTGCGCAAGGAAGAGAGTCTATGACCGTCGATATCCCAAAAGAAAAGTGGTCTGGCCAGGTCCGTGAAGTCACCGTAGGTGCGACCTCCGACCAGGGTGGAACCCGCACAAGCACGCTCACCGTAGGAGGCGAGAGCACGCTGCCTTACCTGCAGTTTGAGGGATCGCTGCCGCATGCTCCCGCCATCGCTATCGAAATTCTGGATCATAAGCCCGAGGATTGGTCCCCGCTCCTGCTGGAGGCCTGGGGAGACGTGGCTGATGACCCGGCCGAGTGGGCCAAAGCCGCGGAGGAAGCAGGTGCGGATATGATCTACCTGCGCCTCAGTCTCAAGCAGTCTGACGGCTCAGCGAACACTCCTGAAAACGCTCGCGCCGTCGTTCGCAAAGTTCTCGATGCGTCCGGCCTTCCACTGACCGTGGCCGGGCCGGGTCAGGCTGAGATCGATAACGAACTGCTCGTCCCCGTGGCCGAAGAGGCTAAGGGAGAGCGCATCGTGCTGGGCATCTGCGAGGAAGGCAACTACCGCACGATCGTCGCCGCTGCACTTGCGCACGACCACCTCGTGCAGTCCCGCACCCCGATGGACGTCAACCTGTCCAAACAGCTGGTCATCCTGATCAACGACATGGGCTTGCCGCTCGAACGCATCCTCATGGACCCCACAACCGGCGCGCTTGGATATGGCATCGAGTACGGGTACTCCGTGATGGAGCGGCTGCGCCTCGCTGCGCTGCAGGGAGATAAGATGACCCAGCAGCCGATGCTGGTCACCCCCGGCGAAGAGACCTGGAAGGTCAAAGAATCCAAGGTCGGCGATGGTGTTCCCGAGGAATGGGGAGACTGGGAGCGGCGCGCCAAGGAATGGGAAGCGCTCACCGCGATCACACTGCTCCATTCCGGTGCAGATGTGCTCGTGCTGCGCCATCCTGAAAACGTAAAACGGGTGCGCAGCGTGATCAATCAGTTGCTCGAACCAGCGGCCGCATCCTGAAGGCGGAGGAAATACATGGCACTCTCTGGTCTAGAAATCTATAAACTGCTTCCACAGACAAACTGTAAAGACTGTGGTTACCCAACATGCCTGGCGTTTGCGATGAAGTTGGCTGCCAAGCAGGCGGAACTCAAGGACTGCCCGCACGTCAGCGAGGAAGCGGCGGCCAAACTGGCGGCGGCAGCTGCGCCGCCCATCCGCCTGGTGAGCATCCACGGTGGCAACGGAAAGGTCGAGGTCGGCAACGAAACGGTCCTCTTTCGCCACGAAAAAACCTTCTACCACAAGCCCGGCCTGTTCTTGCGCGTTAAAGACACCCAGGATGAAGGTGAAATCAAGGATCTCGTCGCCGCAGCAAGCCAGTTTAATGTCGATTATGTCGGCATCGATCTGCACCTGGATGGTTTCGCCGTCGAGGCCGCTTCCGGTGACACTGGGAGCTTCGGCAGCGCCGTCGCCGCCGTTCGCAGCGCGACCGACAAACCGATCATCCTGCTCACCGAAGATGCCGATATGGCCCGCGCCGGTATTGAGCCGGCCGGCGGACGCCCGTTGATCTACGGTGCTACAGAAGAGTCGTTGGACGCGTACATCGACGTCGCTAAAGAAAGCGAATCCGCGCTGGCGATTAAAGCCGATTCGTTGGAGAAACTCGCTGAACTAACCGAAAGGGCGAAAGAAGCTGGGGTCGAGGATCTCGTGCTCGACCCGCAGCCCAGCGGCTATCTCGACTCGCTGCAGACCTACACCATCCTGCGCCGTCTGGCGCTGAAAGAGAACTACCGGCCGCTAGGTTACCCGCTGATCAGCTTCCCCGGCATCCATGAAGGCATCGATGAAACCCTGCTTGCCGGCCAGCACATCGCCAAGTACGGCGGCTTCATCGTGCTGGAGGAGTTCGACCGCGCCAAGCTGTACGCACTTCTGGTGCTGCGTGAGAACATCTACACCGATCCGCAGAAACCGATCCAGGTACAGCCTGGCGTGTACGAGATCAATGATCCGGATCCCGCAGCCCCGTTGATGGTGACCACCAATTTCTCGATTACCTACTTCGCCATCGCTAACGAGATCGAAGGTTCGGGTTGGCCGGGATGGCTGCTCGTTGCCGATGCGGAGGGCATGAGCGTATTGACCGCCTGGGCCGCAGGCAAATTTGACGCCGAGCGCATCGCGAAAGATGTTAAAGCCTTCGACGTCGAATCCAAAATCAGCCACAAGAAACTCATCCTGCCCGGACAGGTTTCAGTCCTGTCTGGCGAACTGGAAGAGGAACTCCCTGGCTGGGAGATCATGGTCGGGCCGCGCGAAGCGGTTGATATTGGTTCGTATTTGAAAACGATGTGGGAAAAATAGGGATCAGGGATTAAGAATCAGTGAACAGGGATAGCAAAACATTTTAGATTTTCACATAACTCCATGATCGAACCTGGTCCCTACTCTCGGGAGGTACCTATGACCATCCGTATGTCCAACATTCCCAGAGATCCCTACCTGGGTTACGATGCAGGTGCTGCCGCTAAAGCGGCGACTGCCTGCCTGCAGTGCGCTTCACCGGCGCCCTGCACACTGGCATGCCCGCGCGCAGCGGATATCCCCCGCGTCATGCGCCTCGCCGGACAGGCTGCCTGCGAGGGGCTGCAGCTCACCCGTTGGTTCTGGGATGAAGAGCGAGTGGAAAGCGCCCGCATCTGCGATGCGATCACGGATGCCTATAACTAGTCCTCCCGCCTCTAGCGCATCTTTGTAGGTGCAGCTTGGCCAACCACCGTGTCACCCTGCTCCCTGCCGATAAAACCATCGATGTGCCCACCGGCACGCTGATCTCTGAAGCCATTCAAAATAGCGGACTCGACATCTCCCAACCCTGTGGCGGCCAGGGTCGCTGCGGTCGCTGCGCCGTGCTCGTCGATGCGGGCGAGGTGCGCCGAAGATCGACGATCCGTCTGACCTCAAAGGATCTTGAGGCAGGCTGGGCGCTGGCTTGCCAGGCGGTGATCGAGGGCGACGCGACGATCACAATCCCCGAACAAGAGCGCATTGAACGACGACTCGTCACCGAGCACACTGCCCGTACGGTCGAAGTCCCATTTGAGTATGATCCTGCTGCGCTGCAGACTGTGCACAGCCTGCCGCTGCAGCTCAACCCGCCTACGATCGACGATAATCTGGACGATCTGGCCCGCTTGCAGAAAGCGCTGAGCGATCAGGGCTACGGCACACTGCAGGTGCCTCTCGATGTGCTTCGCAGGTTGGGTCCGACGCTGCGCGAAGGTGGCTGGAGCGTCCACGTCGTCGTTGAGAAATCGCCCGACCAGCCGGAACTCACACGCTTGCTTGACGTCTCCACAGAAGCGATCGAACCCTACGGGCTGGCTATCGACATCGGGACGACGACCGTGACGATCTATCTTGTCGACCTGATCTCCGGCAATGTGCGCACGTCGGTTGCGGAATATAACGGACAGATCGCACGCGGCGAAGATGTGATCTCGCGCATCATCTACGCCGGCAAGGGCAATGGATTGACTGAACTTGGGGAACTGGTCCGGGAAACGATCTCCACGCTCATGCAGCGTATCCAGCGCCGCACCGGAGTGAGTCCCGAACGGATCTACAAGGCAACGATCTCGGGAAACACCACGATGATCCACTTGTTTCTTGGGCTTCCACCGGAGACCATCCGACTTGAACCTTACATCCCGACCGTCAATCAGCCGCCACAACTGCCCGCCTCTGCTGCAGCACTGCCGATCAATCCCCACGCATTTGTCGATTGCTTGCCCGGCGTGGCTTCCTATGTAGGCGCCGACATCTCAGCCGGTGTGCTTGCCTCGGGCCTCACCGAATCCGACGAGCTGAACCTCTTCATCGACGTAGGCACCAACGGCGAGATGGTGCTCGGCAATCGGGATTGGATGCTCACCTGCGCGTGTTCGGCAGGGCCTGCGTTCGAGGGTGCCGGGGTTGTCGACGGGATGCGCGCTACAGAAGGAGCCATCGAAGAGGTTTGGGTGCACTCGAAAACCTTCGAGCCCACCTATCGCGTGATCGGGGGTACAAAACCGGTTGGAATTTGCGGCTCCGGGTTAATATCGCTGATGGCCGAACTCTTTGTCACGGGCGTCATCGACCGGGGCGGACATGTCAAACTCGATCTCGACACGCCGCGTGTCCGCGAGGGCGAGCATGGTCCCGAATATGTGCTCGCCTGGGCGGATGAGACCGGGGATGGCGACGATATCGTCTTGACCAAGGTGGATGTCGATAACCTGATGCGCGCCAAGGCAGCCATTTACGCCGGCTACAAAGTGCTGGCCGATTCCGTGGGGGTCGATCTAGCTGACGTCCAGCAAGTACTCATCGGTGGCGCCTTCGGCAAGTACATCAACGTCGAAAATGCGGTAAAGATCGGGCTACTTCCTGACCTGCCCTGGGATCGCTTCCATTTCTTAGGCAACACCTCCGTTCAGGGTGCTTATATGGCGCTGCTCTCGACTGAAGCGCGCGCCCTCGTCCGCGCCGCCGCAGAACGTATGACATATGTCGAGCTGTCGGCCGACAATACCTTCTACGATGCATTCACCGCTGCGCTTTTCCTGCCACACACCGAGATCACCCGCTTCCCGAGCGTCGCCGAGATCTGGGAACACAGCAGCGATCGTGATCAGAAGGCTTGAAGACGATGATCGAACTCACTGGACTGCACCTGCTGCTTACGATGCGCTGCCTGTTCAGCTGTGACCACTGTTTCGTCTGGGGCTCACCTGATCAACAAGACGTGTTCACGCTGGCACAGATTAAGGAGATCTACAAACAGGCACGTGATCTTGGGACGGTTGATTGGATCTATCTGGAGGGCGGCGAACCGTTCCTCTATTACCCCATCCTCTTACAGGCTGCGACCGAGGCCGCGCAATTAGGCTTCAGGGTCGGGATCGTCACCAACGGTTATTGGGCTGTCTCCAAGCAGGATGCACTTGATTGGCTGGAGCCGTTTGCAGGGATCATTCAGGACCTCTCTGTTTCGACCGACCTATTCCATTACGGAGAGCTGATCAGCCCGCAGTCACGTCACGCGCTGGCCGCTGCTCACGAGCTCGACATCCCAATGGGCACGATCGTGTGCGAACACCCGGATGAAGGTGCAGCTCGTATGAACGCAGATGCGGGTGAACCGGTGGAAGGTGGTGCGATCATGTTCCGCGGACGTGCCGCTGTCAAACTGGCTTCTGAATACGCCGAATCTAGCTGGGACGGCTTCGACGAATGTCCTCACGAACGCCTCGACGATCCTGGCCGCGTTCACGTCGATCCCACCGGAGAGGTGCACCTCTGCCAGGGCATCTCGATGGGCAACCTTTTCGACCAGCCACTGGATGAACTCGTTAAGGCTTATGATCCTCAGATGCACCCCATCGTAGGACCATTGCTCGCCGCAGGACCATCCGGATTGGTTCAGACCTATAGACTGCAGCACGAGAGAGAATACGCTGACGCATGCCACCTCTGTTACAGTGCACGCACTCAGCTTCGCGATCAATTTCCAATGGTTTTATGCCCTGATTCAATGTATGGAGTAGGTATCTCATGACGAAGACAATTGCGTTTGCCGGTAAGGGTGGAACAGGAAAGACGACCATCGCCGCATTGCTTACCAACGACCTGATCCAGCGCATCACGGGTCCGCTGCTGGCGATCGACGCCGATCCCGCCACCAATTTGCATCTTGCGCTGGGTTTGCCGATGCCCGCCACGGTCGGCGACATCCGCGAGGACATGGCCGACAGCGGTGCGGACAGCCAGCTGGGTATCGGGATCAGCCGCCTGGATTACCTGCGGCGCGAGATCCAGATGGTGCTCGAGGAAGGTGAGAAGATCGATCTGCTGGCGATGGGCCGCCCTGAGGGACAGGGCTGCTATTGCGCTGCAAACCATCTGCTGCGCTCGATCATCGACGATCTTGCCGGCAATTACCAGATGCTGGTGATTGACAACGAGGCTGGCATGGAGCACATCAGCCGCCGCACGACGCGCGACGTGGATGTGCTCTTCATCATTACCGATCCCACCTTGCGGGGCATGAAAGCCGCCGAGAGCATCCTCGAGATGTCACGCGACCTTGAAATTAACATCCACCGCCGCTTGCTAATCCTGAATCGAGTTGTGGGCGAGCTTGCTCAACCGCTCCAGGAGGCAATCGACAATATGGATGTTGAGATTGGCGCGGTGATCCCGGCCGACCCGAAGATCAATGAACTTGACGCGCTCGGTAAAGCGCTGACCAACCTGAACGGAGACTCGCCTGCACAGCGCGAGATCAGCAAACTGACAGACAAGCTACTCGAAATTCTTTAGCGTATCCCCATCGGGGGGGAATACAGAGGAGAAAATTCATGTACAAGATCGGCGAAAACATCCACATCATCTCGCCCAAAGTCAAAGAAGCACTCGCCGAGCGCAACGGCGCATTCTTTGTCGACCTGGCGCGAAAACAAAAGGAGGCCGGCGCTGACGCGATCGATCTGAACATCGGTCCACGCAAAAAGGACGGACCGGAAGTCGTTGAGTGGCTGGTCGACTGTATGCAGGAAGCCGTGCCGGGTACGACGATCTCATTCGACACGACCAACCTGGCCGCGATCGAAACCGGTCTTAAGCTGTGGGGGTCGGATGCGATCATCAACAGCACCTCTGCCGAACCAGAACGGCTCGAAAATGTGCCGCCGCTTGCAGCCGAATACGGCGCGAAGATCATCGCGCTGTGCATGGAGAAAAGCGGCATCCCGGTCGGTGCCGATGCGCGCGTAGGCATCGCCATGGAATATTTGATCCCTCGTGCCGAAGAGCTGGGTATCCCCATGGAGAACCTGCTCGTCGATCCGCTCGTGCTGACCGTCTCCGGCTGTCAGGAGTACGTACCCGAAGCGATCGAGGCCGTGCGCATGATCAAAATGGTTGCTGATCCGGCGCCGATGACCGTCGTGGGGCTTTCTAACGTCGGAAACCAGGTGCCGTACGAGATGCGGCCGCTGCTGAATCGCGTTTACATGGTTATGCTCATGGCCGCCGGGCTCGACTCGGCGATCGTCGATCCGCTTGACGAGAAACTGAACGAAGCGATCGACACCGTTCAGACACGTGATGACAGCACACCGGTGAAGGCGCTCTACCTGAAACTCCATGACGCCGTGGCTGCGATGGACGAACTGCAGCCCGAGGATGTCGATATGGAGGATCCCGAACAAGCGGGGATTTGGAAAACTGTGCAGGTCCTGCTCAACAAGGTGATCTACACCGACTCGTATTTGCAGTTCTAAGCGATCCAGTCTCGCCTAAGCGAGGCTCTTTTTCAGCACATCGGATTAACCAGATCCACAACAAGGAGGTCATTGAAATGGCCGAAAAGGCCCAGCAAAGCACTGTGGAGGAGCTCTTAGCAAAAGCTAAGAAGCCCGCCCAGGACGCCATGGTCATGCACCCCTACTACAAGGGTAAAGTAGAGGTGGCGCTGAAATGCTGCGTCCGTGACTTTAATGACTTCGCCATTTGGTATACACCGGGTGTCGCCGCTCCATGTCGGGCGATCGAAGAAGATCCCGACCTGGTTTACGAGCACACCCACAAGGGCAACACCGTCGCCGTCGTCTCCGACGGCACGCGCGTGCTCGGCCTCGGCGATATCGGTCCAAAAGCCGGGCTGCCCGTGATGGAAGGCAAGGCGCTGCTCTATAAATACCTGGGGGGTATTGACGCCTGGCCGGTCATGCTCGACACGAAGGATCCCGATAAAATCATCGAGACCGTGCTGATGATCTCACCAGGTTTTGGTGGGGTGAACCTGGAAGACCTTTCGCAGCCCAAGTGTTTCCGCATCCTCGATACCTTACGCGAACAGGCGGAGATTCCGGTCTGGCATGACGACCAGCAGGGTACCGCCACGGTAACCCTGGCGGGGCTCGTGAACGCGCTGAAGTTCGTTGGGAAAAAGATCGATGAGGTCGAGATCGCGTTTGTAGGCTCAGGCGCTTCTAACGTGGCTTGTGCCCGCCTGATCTTCTCATACGGCGCCACACCTGCGCTTTGCCGCATGATCGACAGCAAAGGCATCTTGCACAAGGAGCGCAAGGACCTCGAAATGCGCAAAGCCGAATATGTCGACAAGTGGAAATTCTGCCAGATCACCAACGAAGAAGGCCGCCAGGGCGGCATCCCCGAGGCGTTAGAAGGCGCAGACGTCGTGATTGCGCTCTCACAGCCCGGACCCGGGACGATCCAATCCGACTGGATCAAGAAGATGGCGAAGGACGCAGTTGTCTTTGCATGTGCCAACCCGATCCCGGAGATCTGGCCCTGGGAAGCCAAAGAGGCCGGCGCGGCTGTGGTCGCTACCGGGCGCTCTGATTTCGACAACCAGGTGAACAACTCGCTCGGATTTCCAGGGATCTTCCGCGGCACGCTAGATGTGCGCGCCTCGACGATCACGGATGAGATGTGCATCGCCGCGGCAACGGCGTTGGCCGACATGGCGGAAGAAACCGGCCTGTCATCCGAATACATCTTGCCCACGATGGACGAGTGGGAGGTCTTCCCGCGTGAGGCCGCTGCGGTGGCGGTGAAAGCCGTCGAGCAGGGACTCGCACGCAAGGAAGTCACCTATGAGGAAGAGCTGAAACATGCCGGGGAGATCATCCGGCGTTCACGCTCGTTGACGGAGACGATGATGGAAGAAGGTTTCATCGCTCCCTGTGATCAGTAGCGGGAAACCGAAGGAGAACAAACCATGTACGATCTGATCATTTTGGGCGGCGGGCCGGCGGGCTTGACAGCTGCCGTCTACGCCCTTCGTAAAAGGTTGAACGTACTGCTGATCACACGCGACCTCGGTGGAAAGACAAACTATCGACTGCAGCTCCCCTTTGTCGAGAAGCACCTGGTCATCACCGGGGAAGAAGTGGTCAGCCGCTTCGCAAATGAAATCGACTATTTGGAGTTCTCGCGCGTCTTCGACAAAGCAGAGAAGATCGAAAAGACCAACGGCAACTTCAAAGTGACCACGCGCGAGGGTGAGGCCTACGAAGCGCGTGCGCTGATCGTCGCCACCGGCGCGCTCGGTCGCTTGATGGAAGTGCCCGGCGAAAAAGAGTTCATGATGCGTGGACTGTGCTACAGCGCGGTGTCTTACGCGCCGCTCTTCATCGATCGCGATGTTGTCGTCATCGGGGATACGAAGCTCGCGCTGCGCTCAACCGCCGAACTCGCAGAGATCGCTAAGAACGTAACGCTTCTGGCACCGTCGCATGGTGAACTTGAATCCACCATGGGTAAACGCGTCCTGGAAGCCGAAAACGTCTCCGTAATGGAAGGCTACAGGGTTAAAGAGGTCCTGGGCGACGAATACGCCCGCAAGATCGTCGTCAACAAGGACGGCGATGCACAGGAACTCGAAGCAGATGCCTTCTTTGTGGAGCTCGACCTCGTACCCCAATCGGATATCGTCGCAGGGTTGGTGGCGCGCGATGCACAGAACCGCATCATGGTTGACGCGCGCAACCGCACATCGACCGAAGGTCTCTTCGCCGCCGGCGATGTAACCGACGTGATCGCCGAGCAGGTGCTCATCGCAGTTGGCGAAGGCGCTAAAGCCGCGCTGGCTGCATACGAGTATCTGCTAGAAAAGAAATAACCATCTTTCTAATTTCATAGGGGCGACCGGCCGGTCGCCCCTATGAGACCTCGGTCAAGGATCAATCTATTAAGAGCTTGTAAGGGCGGGGTGCCCCCTCCCTTACGGGCGCTATGACCGGATGACGTATTGGCCATCGACCAGAAAGACTTTGTCGTGTACAGCGATGAAAGCCGCTGCGACGGCTGCCGGCTGTGCATGCCCGCATGCAGCCACGGAGCGCTGCTCAGCGCCCCTGGCGAGCGCAAGCCGTACATCGACCGTTGGTCCTGTACCGGCTGCGGCTCCTGCACGACGGTCTGTCCGCAGCAGGCGCTGCAGTTCCAGAAACGCGGGAATTTCAGCTAACAACGCTTTCCGATCACAATATGGATAAAGGCCGCCCGCGGAGGGCGGCCTCTGCGTATAGGGATCAACATTGGGATCAGGATTCGGGCAGCCGGCATAACAGCCCGATGATCACTACGCCTGCGATCAGGTGAAACGGGATCAGCATCAAAAAGCCGCGCGTGCTGCCCCCCGGCAGCGGAATTAAATCGGGGCGCAGTGCCCCGACCAAAGTCGGCAGGATCGATAATCCCACCAGAGCCCAACCGAAGCGCCTGAAGGTACGCTCCGGATTTTTTACCCGACCATGAAGCCGCGCGAAAAGCAGCGTGGCTCCCAGCGCGCCTGCGCCGGTCAGTATCGCGATCGAGGTCAGTCTGAGTGGGGTAAAATCCTGGGGATAGACCAATACAAACGAGAGCAGGTAATGGGCCAGGATGTTGGATAGCACCGCCGCGAAAAGCGCGACAATGCCCGCACGCCACAAACCGATATCGGGAGCTTTCTCCTGCTCTTCGACCCCTTCAGTTTGGCGCTCTTCGTTCATCAGCACCGACCTCCGACTACCTTCATCCGAGTTCAACGTCGAAAATGATTCTAACCACACTCAGGATATTGCTCAAGTGAAGCTGTACTACTCCTGGATGAAACAGCACCAAACCAAAATGACGCCTCCACGGTA
>CBFDDM010000015.1:0-40961 GCA_965603565.1 uncultured Anaerolineales bacterium
AGATGCGCTGACCGACGGATAGGATGCTCTGGCTGTTCATGCCCGGATTCAATTGAAGTATCGATTGGATCGACACGTCATAGCGCACCGCGATGGCGCCCAGCGAATCGTTGACGTCAACGACGTACTCGATCGTGGGCAGTGGGGTTGGGGATGAAACCGCTGTTTGGGTTGCTGTTGGTTGAGATGTAGGCGTCTCTGTCGGCGTGCTTGTGACCGTCGCTTCAGGGGTCGCAGGTGCGCCGATTCCCATCCCCTGTGTTGCGACGTATGTCAGGCCAACTGCCAGTACGGTGAAAACCGCCACAATCGCCAATGCGACCGGCAGCGAAAGGGTCACCTGTGAACCGGAAGATTTCTTCTTTTTGGATATGCCTGAGCGGAACTCGGTGCCGCAGACTTCACACTTGCGTGCCCCGCCAGGCAGCCTCGAGCCGCATGTCGGGCAAAGCATCGGTGCAGCCGCTTTTTGCTCTGAATTTTCACTCATAAGGTCAGAATCCCTCAAAATTAGCCTTGCGACGCAGGATTATACCAGCATCGAGCATTCGTCCCAAGGCAAGCTGAGAATGGTGTTCAGGAGTGATCCCTGGCGGCTGTTATTGGTTTTGGGCTAAGAACTCAGGCCAAGATCTGGCTCGATGCGGCGCATGGAGTCGATCACGTTCTGCACGTGTTCCCAGAGGTCGATATCGAAATCCTCGCAGGCTTTCTCTATCGCAGCGCGATCGACGTTGGCCGCAAAGCGGGTATCCTTCCACTTCTTCTTGACCGATTTAACTTTTAGATCTTGCAATGAGCGCGATGGACGGACAAGCGCGACGGCGATGATCAACCCTGTGATCTCATCACAGGCATAGAGCGCTTTTTGCATGTTGCTTTGACGAGGGAAGCCCGTGTGATCTGCATGGCTCAGGATGGCTTCGATCACAACCTCCGGAACGCCACGCTCGCGCAAGATGGGTGCGCCGGCTTGTGGGTGAGTCTCGAGTGAGGGGTGGATCTCCCAGTCGAAGTCATGCAGCAGGCCAGCTAACTTCCAGAGTTCGACATCCTCATCCAGGCGCCTGGCGTAGTCCTCCATGGCAGCCTCCACGGCAAACATATGACGTTTGAGGTTTTCGTTATCAATGAATTCATCCACGATTGCCAGGGCATCCTGCCGGTTCATAGACAACTCGTCCAAACGCTGCTTACGTAAGCGTTCCAGAGTGTCTTTCCGGCATCCCACAATGCGCGGAAGGTAGCTGCTGTCTCTCTGTAGGACCAGAATCTCTCAGCCCGGTATTGACGCAGGTCGGCGCTTACACCGTGTGCATCGATCCCGAGCACATCGCAGAGGACAAGCGCGCGCGGAAGGTGGAACTTCTGTGTAACGAGCAGGGCCGAGCTGACGTTGAATTGATCACGTGCATTCAAGCACGTCAGATAGGTGCGGTCACCGGCATTATCTGTCTGAATTGCCTCATTCGGAACGCCCAATGACTGAGCATAATCTCGCATGGCCGAGGCCTCACTGAAGCCATAGCTGTTAGCTGAACCGCTCATCAGCAAGCTCTCGGCTTTGCCATCATGATACAGCTGAGCGGCTGTCGCCACGCGGTCCGCCAGCACTGCAGTGGGCCGACCGTCTCTTCGTAGTCCCGCGCCAAACACGATCGCCGTCGGTCGGGGCGCGGCTGCCTCCGAGTCGGTGATCTTCTGCCCGTAATGCCACTGAAGGATCCAGCGGGGCAGGGTGATGATCAGCACCAATGAGGCAACCAGTACGATTGCACGCAGCATGGCCAGAAATTCCCTCTTAAACACGTTGGGCATTTTACCAAACCAAGGCGGAAAATGTTTCATTTCCCTGAAGTTCGTTGACGCTCCTCATACCGGATGTTATACTCTGAATAATCATATTCATATGATAAATAAGAGTAATCAGCAGGAGCTTGCGCATGACGGTCGAACTTGAGTCGGAATTTCTAGAGTACCTTGCTGGCTGTTCCGTTTCAGAAGAAACCAAACTTCCGCCGATGAATGAGCTTGCTGGAACGCTCGGTATGAGCATCAGCAAACTCAGGGAACAGATTGAAGTTGCGCGCATCCTTGGATGGGTTGATGTGCGACCTCGGCGGGGAATCAAAGTAAAACCGTTTTCGCCCGCAGCGGCCTTCAGTGTGAGCATGCGCTTTGCGCTGGCAAAGGACCGAGGTTATTTCGATCAAATCGAAGAGCTGCGCGAGGTGGTTGAAGCGAGCTATTGGTATCAAGCCGTCGAAGCCCTTGATGACCAGGATAAGCTCTACCTTATGGAACTCATGGAACGTGCCTGGGCGCTCTTGAAAGGCGATCCGATCCAGATCCCTCATGAGGAGCATCGCGACCTCCATCTCACAATTTTCTCGCGCTTGGATAATGAATTTGTTAAAGGATTTCTAAGTGCCTACTGGGATGCTTATGAATCCGTTGGCCTGAACGTGTTCACCGGTTATGCATACCTCGAAGCTGTCTGGAACCATCACCAGCAGATGGTCGAAGCGATTCAGGCAGGTGATTTTGAATGCGGATATCGAGCACTCGTGGAGCATTTTGATATACTCCAGCGTCGACCCGGTTCTTCACAAGAAAGTCCGGGGATGCTGGCTGAATTAGAATTGACACCGCATGAGATTTCTGGGAGCAGCTAAGCAATGAGCGAATCAGTCGCCACAAAAGAACAGAAAGAAAAAGAAGGTTCGCCCGATAAAATCGTCAACGACTTTTCCATGGTTGTTGCGACGGTTAACGGCTCGGGGAGCCAAACATCCAATATGGCACTCATCCGTGCCCTATTCAGGATGGGTATACCGATAAGCGGTAAAAACCTGTTTCCATCCAACATTCAGGGTTTGCCGACCTGGTTTACGATCCGTGCCAGCTCAGATGGCTACGTGGCGCGGCGAGATAATGTCGAGATCCTTGTGGCGATGAACCACGCCACGTTTATTGAAGATCTCGATGATCTGGCAGAGGGTGGAGTTTGTTTTTATCCTGATCACTTTGCACAGCCCGATATCCGCGAGGACGTAGTGTTCTACCAGATGCCAGTGCAGGGCATCATCAAGGATGTCGATCCGCCGCGTGAGTTGCGCGACTACATGGCAAATATGGTTTATGTCGGTGTGGTATCGCACATGTTAGGGATCGAGACGAGCGAGATCCGCGCCGCGCTGGATACGCACTTCGGTGGCAAGGAAAAACCGATCAAGTTGAATATGGATGTAATCGAAGCTTCGATTACATGGGCAAAGGAAAACCTGGAAAAACAAGATCGCTACTATGTCGAACGGGATGATCAGACGGACGGCTTGATCCTGATCGATGGCAACACTGCAGCAGCACTCGGAGCAATTTATGGTGGAATTTCGTTCATATCATGGTACCCGATCACGCCCGCTTCCAGCCTGGCGGATGCGCTCACATCCTATCTGCCGACGCTGCGCAAAGATCCTGAGACAGGCGAGCGAACCTATGCAGTTATCCAGGCGGAGGATGAACTCGCCGCGATCGGCATGGCCGTCGGCGCTGGTTGGGCGGGAGCACGGAGCATGACCTCGACATCCGGTCCGGGTATCTCGCTCATGGCTGAATTCTCAGGTCTGGCTTACTACGCTGAAATTCCAGTTGTCATCTGGGACGTGCAGCGTATGGGTCCCAGCACTGGCCTGCCCACACGCACATCGCAGGGCGATATCATTTTCCTGCGATTCCTGGGGCACGGGGACACTCAGCACACGATTCTACTTCCTGGAAATATGGCCGAGTGCTTTGAATTTGGATGGAACGCCTTCGACCTGGCCGAACGGCTGCAGATGCCGATTTTCATCGCCAGCGATCTCGATCTTGGAATGAATTTATGGATGTCAGATCAGTTCCAATATCCAGATACGCCTATGGATCGAGGCAAGGTCCTGACCGCTGAAGAGATCGAGGAAATCGACGAATTCGCCCGCTACAGGGATGTGGATGGTGATGGCATCACATATCGCACGCTACCCGGTACCGAGCACCCCAAGGCTGCATATTTTACACGTGGCACCGGCCATGATGATAAGGCGGTCTACAGCGAGCGACCAGAAGATTACGAAGAAAACATGGAGCGTCTGTACAGAAAACTCGAAACTGGACGCGGCTTGCTTCCGAAGCCTGTAATCGAGGCTGATGGCGCGGAGATCGGACTGATATCATATGGCTCGACAGATCCGGCTATTCAGGAAGGACGCGATCGATTGGCAGACGAAGATATAAAAACAGACTATATGCGCATTCGCGCAATACCCTTTTCGGATGAGGTCATCGAATTTATCGGTGAACATGAGAGAGTATACGTGATCGAGATGAACCACGATGGGCAGGTTAAAATGCTGCTTCAACTGGAGGTACCTGAACAAGCTGTCAAGCTGCAGTCGCTGACACACAATAACGGTCTCCCGATCAGCGCACGCTGGGTCAAAGAAGCAGTCATGAAAGCGGAGGGCAGGTAAGACATGGCTACTGATGTGAAGAACAAAAAACGCACGAACAATATTAATGAGGCTGGTTTAGAGAAATCAGATTACCGTGGCCGTGAGACGACGTTGTGCCAGGGTTGCGGGCACAACTCGATTTCAAGCCAGATTATCGCGGCGGCATACGAGATGTCAATAACGCCCGAGCGGATCATTAAGATGTCGGGCATCGGCTGCTCCAGCAAGAGCCCGGCTTATTTCATGAGTCGCTCACACGGCTTCAATGCCCTGCACGGTCGCATGCCGACCACCACGACCGGAGCAGTGATGGCAAACCGCGCACTTAAGGCTGTGGGCGTCTCTGGTGATGGTGATACGGCAAGCATCGGTCTAAGTCATTTCATTCACCTGATCCGGCGAAATGTGCCGATGGTTTATATCATCGAAAATAATGGGGTTTACGGCTTGACCAAGGGCCAGTTTTCCGCGACCGCAGATAAAGGCCAGGAACTTAAGAAGATCGGGATCAACCCGTTTATGCCTGTCGATATCTGCATGGAGGCTCTGATCGCAAAGGCTGGTTTCGTCGCGCGTTCCTTCGCCGGCGATCCAAAGCAGGTCAAGGAGCTTCTTAAAGCGGCGATGAGCTACAAAGGCACTGCGGTCCTCGACATCATCAGCCCATGTGTGACTTTCAACAACCGTGATGAATCGACTAAGAGCTACGCATGGGGTAGGAAATATGAAGAACCGCTGCATGACGTTACCTGGGTGCCGAAGCGTGATGAAATCGCAGTCGAATATCAGGCCGGCCAGGCGATTGACGTTGAGATGCATGATGGTTCTATCCTGGTATTGAAGAAACTCGAGCAGGATTACAACCCAAAGAACCGCATGGAAGCGCTTCAGATGCTGGAAGAAACGTGCTGTGGTGGAGAACTCGTGACTGGTTTGATTTACTACAACGACGAACAAAAGCCACTTCCTGAGATCGAGAATATTGTGGCGACACCTTTGACGGAGCTTAAGGATGATCAGCTGAGACCATCGAAAGCTAGTTTGCATGAGCTGATGACGAGTTTCCAGTAAAATTCTATCTGCAACGGATAACGGGGTGCTCAAAAGAGCACCCCGTTTGGATTCGGATCGTGACACTTTTCGATGAAGTGATTGAGCGTTCGGGAGATTGTGCCGATCGGACTGATGATGTATCTTTTCTGGAGTTATTTTCGGTTCAAGGGTGTGCAAACTATCCAATGAAAAAAGGTGTTTCATTCTGGCTCGGGCATGCAGCTGCCACGATCCTGGCAGCCGGCATGGTCATCTCGCTCCCTTTTGCGGTGGCAGCACGAGACTTAGGAGCGGTTCTTTTCTCGCCAGAACGCGTGCGATCAATCCTGGAGACACGTCTGATTGAGACCGGTCTTCTCGATCGCATTCTCGTGGACAGTTTGTTTGGGAACCAGGGGATTCCAGCCGAGGATGATTGGTACAAACGTGCAACCAAGCACCTTTCGGGGCCAGAACGACAAGAATTGCTGGGTTTGCTGATCCCACCTGGATGGGTACAGGAACAAACCTCGGCGCTCTCGGAATCAGTCTTTGAATGGCTGGAGAGCGACCAATCCTTCCCTCAACTTACGATCGATCTACAGCCCATTAAAGGACGTCTGCTCACTGACGGACTGGATCAAGCCGTTGAGATATTTGTAGACTCCTGGCCCAGTTGTTCGCCAGATGAAGTCGATCAAATGCAGCGTGCAGTCGAGAACGGACTCGATATTCCACCAATCGTATGTGAGCCCCCCGAGCCGCTGCGCAGCTTGATCCTCGATATGTCGACGCGCGCACTGGCGGACGAAACTCGGTCGATACCGGATCGGGTGTCTTTACTTGAGCGACAAGCAATCAACCTCGAACAACTTCAATCCGCGAAGCGCTCGCTGCGAAACTTGAAAGCACTTTTAACCTGGTTCTGGCTCGTGCCGCTCGCTGCGCTTGGTCCAGTCATGGCTCTGAAGATCAGAGACTGGCGCGATCTGGGACGCTGGTGGGGTCTACCCTTGTTTTTTGCTGGTGTCGCCACGATCGGGTTGAACCTTATCTTGCGGGCCACGCGAGGTGCGTTTTTCGCTGATCTGCTCCTGGAACTCGGCTCTACTGATTCGCTTCAGTACGAATTGGCTGCGGCCGTAGTTCAGAGCGCCGCGACTCAATCACTGCGCTTGATGATTAGCCATGCGTTGATTATCGCAATCATCGGTGCAGGCGGGTGGTTCCTGCTAACGCGTTCAGGGCGTATATCGGGGAATGTTGACGAATATACGGCATCGCTAGAAGGGGCTCGGGACGATCCGGTCGAGAACAGTATCAACGCGGATTACTCGCCTCCGCCGCTGCCGCCTCTGACTCCACGCGATCCAGACGAAGAGGAAGCAGATCCTCCATCAGGCATTTTCGGCTGAGCGAGAACACTCGTGCGAAAATCATTTCGCATAGTCGTTAATTGATAGACGATACGATCGCCGCGTCATACTGCAGGACAATCTGCGCTCGCCATAAATGTCAGGGTCTTATTGGATGTGTTAATAAAGCAGCTGCATGTACTCTGTGATGTCCTTCAGCCGATCCAGCTCAAATGTGTTCTCGATGATTTGATCCTGCTTGTCTTTGTCCAGAATACCCGATGCATTGTCCTGGAATTTTGCGATAAGTTCTTCATCGCTGAGAGGGTTCCGGGGGTCTCCTTTGGCGATGTCTGTGACTGTTTCGTAGGAACTTCCATCCTGAATCTGGATCCTTACCCGAGCGCGTTTGACCTCCGGGAAGAGTCCATCAATCTCTGGATCTGCAAATACTTGTATCAGGGGCAGCAGGCGGCGAATCTCCGTATCAAAAAGTTTCGACTCGGAAAATGTCTCGGGAAGGACGTGCCCTTCGGCTGCAGCAGCAGCGATGACGAAAGGCAAGCTGTGATCTGCGGTCTCCTTGGTATCAGGTTTGTATTTGCTTGGATCCGAAAGAATGTCTGCGCCTCGAGTTGTTGTATAAATCTCGATAGCTTCAATTTGCTTCGGATCGATGGCGTGCTGCTTTCGGAGTTCAAGTACTCCTGTGATTGGTTGGTGGGTCAATGCCTCTGATGGAAAGGCTTTGTAACTGCAGTTGGTGATGAGATACTCCACTCCCAAACCCTCGCGCACGCGGTCGAAATCCCATTCAACATCCGAGATCACTTCCTGGACACCTTCTTTCCCCATAAATAGCTCATCCGGGCCGGTGATGCCCTGACGTGCCATCTCTACTGCCAGGATGCCTGCCTGTACGGCAAGCGGATCTGCGAGATTCTTCATGTTGGTCAGGTGTCCGGCGACGACTCCCCCAAGTGTAAAATGTGAGCTTCCGCTTATCCCGACTGCGGCTGCCAACTGATCTTCATTGAGGTCGAATAGTTTTCCTGCAACGAGCGGGCTGACAAATTGAGTCAACGAGGCGTGATGCCAGCCAACTTCACGGATCCCGGGTCGGGCTGCATGACACCAGCGCATCTCGAGCTCATACGCCAGGATGATTGCAACCAGGGCATCCTCGCCGGATTTGTGATTTGCCTCCCCTGCCGCCAGTGCGGTACCGATCAGGTCGGAGGGATGACTTGGATCCTGCACCCAATAGATGTCGTTATAATCGAGTGCTCTGATCAAGCTGCTGTTCATCAGCGCGGCATTGGCAGCATTCGTCCGTTCTCCTGAAGCGATCATCGTCGCTTGCGGATGCCCGCCAAGGCTGGTGATGAAGCGATGCATAGCTTGCATGTCTTCGTTCTTCCAGCCGGCAAGCGCACAACCAACACTGTCTAAAAGAAAGCGCTTGGCTTCTTTCCATGCGGCTGCAGGGATGTCTGATGGATCCAAATTACGCGTAAAGCGAGCCAATTCAGAGGATAAGTTTTGCATCGCGCTGCCTCCACTCCCATTAAGGGAGGTGTTCGACCACTGCTTCTGCCATCTCTAATGTTGTGCTCTCGCCACCCATGTCGTAGGTCCGGATATCGCCGTCTCGAATGACTGCCGCGATGCCGCTCTCAAGCGTATCCGCCATCTCCTTCTCGCCAAGCCAATCGAGCATGAGCTTGGCTGCAAGCATCATCGCGATGGGATTGACTTTGTACTGTCCTGCGTATTTTGGCGCTGAACCGTGCGTGGGCTCAAATACGGCAAAATGGTCGCCGATGTTTCCGCTGGAGGCGAAACCAAGCCCTCCCACCAATTGTGCTGCTAGATCGGAGACGATGTCACCGAACATGTTGCTGGTGACCATCACGCCGTAGTCCTGTGGATTCTTCAATAACCACATCATCTGAGCGTCGATGTTCGTCTCCCATAGCTCGATTTCTGGAAATTCCTGGGCAACCTGGCGTGCAACGCTGCGCATCAGGCCGCCGGTTGCCCGGAGCACGTTTGGTTTTTCGACCAGTGTGACGGTAGGGTAGGTAAACTCCTGTGCATATTCAAACGCCCTGCGGATGATCCTGGCGGCACCTGCACGGGTCACGATGCGTGTGCTGAGAGCGATGTCGTCGCCGGGAACATCCTTAAAACGCGTCATCGCGCTGGCGTGATCCGCTAATATCTCGCGTACCTGGTCCGGGAGTGGAAAGAATTCGACTCCCGCATATAACCCCTCGGTGTTTTCACGGAAGACGACGAGATCAATATCGTCTTTATAGTTCAATGGGTTGCCCTTGAATGCTTTGCATGGCCGCAGATTGGTGTACAGGTCGAAGTGCTGGCGAAGGCGAACAATCGGGCTGCGGTAGATAAGTCCCTGATTTTGTAGGTCGGGAGCTAACTCGCGCTCGGCTTCGTCCGTCGGTTTCGACGTGATGGCACCGAATAAGCCGCACGTGCATTTTTCAAGTATTTTGATCGTACGTTCGGGGAGCGGATCGCCTTCCTTTCGCCAGAACTCCCAGCCGATATCGGCTGGAATGTACTCGGCGTCGAGGGACAATTTGTCCAGAACGAAGCGCGCCGCTTCCATCACGTCGACTCCGACGCCGTCTCCTGGCATCCAGGCAATTTGATATTTGGCCATTCTTATTTTCCTCCAAAATAGTGCCGTTAGACCGGCAGGGAACTATGGATCAAACTGGACGCACAGTCATCGATCATCTCAGCGTAACCTGCGCCACTGGTGCGGGCTGCTCCACTGTGGGTTCGCGAAGGAAGACGGAAATGAGCAATGAACCGGCGAAGAGCACAATCGCATTGAAATAGAAAGGTGCCGACGGACTGATCGAGTCAAATAGCCATCCACCGAAAATCGGGCCAATCACAGCGCCGAGGAAATGGGCGAAGGTGTAAAGACCATAGCTTGTGCCGCGCACATCTTTGCCGGCAATGTCAGCCACGAAGGCACGCTGTGCAGGAAATGAGATGGTAAGACCGATGTTGGCGATGCTCCAGAGCACAGCAAGCGCCAGCAGGGAGTTCAGGCTGGGAATCAGGATTGAGGTGATCGAACCAATCCATAATCCCAGCATCATCGGTCTCTTACGGCCGATCCTGTCCGTCAACCGTCCCGCCCTGGATGGGAGCACGGAGTTGATAAACGCAGCTGGGAAGTATGTCAGCGCCAGCATGCCGATGTCCGCATGAAGCTGATCCTGGAGAAATAGCATCAGCAGCGGCCAGACCATCGTTGATGAGATGCTCGTGATCGATACGACACCCATCAACACGACCAGCTGGCGGCTGATTGGTTTCGACCGTATCTGGCGAGGATCGGTTTCGGGGAGTGTCTCGGTTACACCTCGCGAGGTGATGAACAAACTCAATAACGCTGGAAGTGTGTAAGCAACGAACAGGATCGTCCATGCTGTGGCCTGTGCAACTCCGGCATTCTGGAGCGCGAAGTATGCGATCAATCCTGCGGCGGTACCGATAAGTGCCCCTCGATTGACGGCCTCATCGATGATCCCGAAGTTCAAACCCCGTCCTGTCTCTCGGGCGACATCGGCCACAATTGTGAAAGCAGAGATCCACAGGAATGCCTGTCCGGTACCCTGAATCAAACGTGCAATCGCCAGGAGCATAATGGTGTCAGAGAGCGCAAATAGGATCATCGCGAGGACGTATCCGCTTAATCCGAGGAGCAAGAACGGCTTTCGCCCGTGACGGTCGAGGGCTGGTCCTAACAACGGACGGACGACGACCGGGACAAGGGAAAGTGCAGAGAAGAGACTGCCGATCTGTACGGCAGACGCGCCGAGCTGGCGTCCATACACTGGGATTAGAAAAGTCAGTGTGCCAAATGGGAACGAAACGAGAAAACACGCCAACGAAAGTGAGTGCAGCGATGGTGAACGGCCTGGCATATTCTTCTTGATTCTCACACCTGGCGCGAAAGTCTATGCCGCGTGTACTCAACGAGACCTCCGTGATCGAAGATCTCCTGGACACTCGGCGGAAGTGGTGGGAATGAGTATGAACCGCTGGGGGTCGTGATTTCCCCGGCCTCAAGATCGACGCGCAGCAGATCCCCTTTCTTGACCGCCTCGACGACCCGGGGAGAGATGATCGCCGGTAGGGCGTTGTTGATGCAGTTACGGTAATAAATTCGTGCGAACGAAGCCGCGATAATCGCGCCGATGCCGATTTCCTTCAGGCAGATCACGGCTTGCTCCCGGGAGGAACCGCACCCCCAATTCTTGCCTGCCACGATGATATCCTCGGGCTCGACGTTTTCCCTGAACGATGGGTCGAGGTCCTCAAGTGCGTGCGCAGCCATTGCGGCAGGCTGCTGAACCGTGTAGGTATATTTGCCGGGGAAAATCACGTCCGTGTTGACGTCATCACCATAGAGCCAGACCCTGCCTTCGATGATTTTCGCGACCATTCAGATCACCTCCTCTGGTCCGCTCAGATTGCCGGCGATGGCTGAAGCTGTGACGACAAGCGGATTCGCAAGGTAGATTTCGCTCGTTTTCGTGCCCATCCTCCCTTGGAAATTGCGGTTTGCAGAGCTTATAGTTACTTCTCCGGTGCCTGGCACTCCCATATGGTTGCCCATGCAAGGGCCACAACCGGGTGTTCCCAGCACGGCCCCAGCATCCAGAAGCGTGGCAATCGTCCCGTCGTCGATCGCCAGGCGCAGGATCTCTGCCGAAGCCGGTATGACATAGAAGCGCACGCCAGGGTGAACTGATCGCCCCCCGATCAAGGAAGCTGCTTGATGGAGATCTTCCAGGCGGCCGTTCGTGCAAGTCCCCAGGAAAGCCTGGTTGATCTTTGTGCCGCGTAATTCGCGCAGAGCCTGGACATTATCGACGCTGTGTGGAGCAGCGATCAACGGTTCTAACGAGGCTGCATCGATTTCAATTGTTAGCGCGTACCGTGCATCTTCATCGGGATGGACAGGTTCAAACGGTCGCCTTGCTCGCTCAGACTGATAATTCAGCGTCTTCTGATCGACGAGGATCATGCTGTTCTTGGCGCCCATCTCGGCCATCATATTGGGAAGTACCGAGCGTTGGCTGATGCTCATCGCCTCGATCGTTTCGCCATGCCATTCAACCGATTGATAGAGAGCGCCGTCCGCGCCGTGATCGGCGATCACTGAAAGCGCGAGATCCTTTGCGGTCACACCAAAGGGGAACTCTCCCCTCACGGTTATCTTGATGCTTTCTGGAACCCGCAGCCAGATTTCTCCGAGTGCCCAGACAGAAGCCATCTCTGTGCGGCCGATGCCGACCGCGAAGGCACCCATGACACCAGCATGCGGTGTGTGCGAATCCGAGCCCAGCACGATTTCTCCTGGGAGTGCCAGTCCCTGCTCAACCAGTACTTGATGACAAATCCCACGACCAACATCAAAGAAGTTTTCAATGCCCTGTTCTTCGACGAATGCGCGTATCACTTGATGGTTGTCGGCATGTTTAGTTGTTGGGGGAGGAACAGCGTGATCGAGGAAAATTGCGTTGACGCGTGGGTCGAACACTTGCTTTCCACCCATCGAATGGAATATTTCTGCAATTGCAGCGGAGTTGTCGTGCGAGAGGGCTACATTTGGTCTCACTTTGGCGATCTCGCCCGCCGATAGGCTTTGCATGTCGGCGTGTCGGGCGAGCACCTTTTCAGCAAACGTCTTGCCGGTCATCAGCGCTACCTTTGCTGCTCATCGGCTGCGAATTTCGTGAGGTCGAAGTCGGTGAAATCCGCATGATGAAAGATGATCGATTCGGGACGGCGCTGGAAGCGCTCGCCTTCCCAGGAATGTGTGGCAATAATGTGCATCACGGCGGGTGGCAGATCGTGTTTGAAGCATAAACCCACGCCTGTGAATGGATGGCGCAGATGATCGTAGACTTCGGACCAGATGTAGTCATCGCCATTGCGGGTAAATTCCATCAGTTTGCCTACATCCGCAAGCAGCGCGCCGGCGATGAGGAAGTCCCGATTTAGAGCATAGCGGTTTCCATATGCGTCCTTGAGGACCTGTTCCATTGCCAGGCAAAGCCGGCAAACGACGCGCACATGTTCCGGAAAACTGATGTCCGTTCGTTCCAACAGTGTAAATGGAATGGTATCCAGGTCTTCCAGAGACCAACCGCCGCGCTCCATCGCTTCGTTCCACACTGCGATGACTTTCGAGCGCAAGTCTTCATTCTCAATCAGTTCGAGTTCTGGCAGAAGCTCGATCAGTCCAGCGGTCATCGCCTCACCTCTCATGTTAGATTATTTGTCGAGCGAGCGATCTTCGGGGCCATCATAGCCGTGATCGGTTGGGTGTATGCGGCGCATAGGCCGTTCCCGATCTTGCTCCTCGAATACGTGAGCAACTAAACCTGGCACACGTGACATAAAGAAAAACGCGTTGCCAAGTTCAGGCGGAAATTCCAGGTCGACGAGAATGGCTGCAATGGCGCCATCGACATTGATTGGAAGCGATTTTCCTCTTTCCGCAAGGTGTTTCTGGATCTGAGCCAGCAGGCGCACAGCGTCTCCATCCAGACCAGCATCTTGAGCAAGTGCAAAGAGTTTAGCTGTGCGGGGGTCGTTGCTGTGAATACGGTGACCCATCCCGGGGATCCTCTCGCCGGCATCGGTCATCGATATGACAATTTCTTCAGCGATCGTTTTGAGATTAGCTGATTGCGCGTCCAAATGCATCATGCCAGTCGTAAGCATCTGCATGCAAGCTTCGATCGCCCCGCCATGAAAACGGTTGATCGAGAGCAGGCCGGTGGCGACTGCTGCGTTGAGGCTTGCACCCGTCGATGCAGCTGTTCTCGCAGCCAGCGTGGAGGGTGGGGAGGTACCGTGATCGATGGATGCGACCATGATCGCATCCAATAATCTGGACATTTCATCAGAGGGCAATTCACCCTTCAGTGCGAGATAAACGGCGGTTGAAAACGTAACTGCTCCCATCAATTCATCGATGCGGTATCCCCGCAGTCGAATTTCGTTGGCCGAGATTTTGGTTATGGCGCTGGTCCAGTGCATATCGCTCATGGTGTTTTGATCCCGTGTTTGCTTAAGACTTGTTTGGTCACGCGTGGGAGATCTCCGAACGCGTTCACAACCGTCACACCAGCCGCACGGAGCCGTTGCACCTTGCCCTCATGGCTGCCGCGTCCACCCTCTACAATTGCACCGGCATGGCTGAAACGAGTGCCCGATTTAGCCGCCTTGCCGCCAATAAACGCCACGATGGGTTTGGTCACGCGACCTTGCTCAACGAGGTCTGCAACGCGTTCTTCCTGCGTGCCTCCAATTTCTCCGAACATCACGATTGCCTTGGTCGCGGGATCATCCTGGAATAGCTGGACGACCTCCGGATGCGGCAATCCAACAACCACATCCCCTCCAACGTGTACCAGAGTGGTTGCTCCAATGCCTTCCTGTGCGAGGTAATAAGCCATGGAGGAGGTGATCCCCCCTGATCGGGAACATATCCCAACTGGTCCTGGTATGAACCATGATTGGGCCGATTCGGCCCGGCCACCGATCATACCGACTACAGCTTCTGCCGGTGAGAGCACGCCAAGGGTATTCGGGCCCACAAATCGTGCGCCTTGCTCTTTTGCAGCTTGAGCGATTGTGAGCACGTCATAAATCGGCACCCTGTCAGGAACGATGATCAGCAGCTTTACCCCGGCCGAAATCGCCTCGAGAGCGGCTTCGCGTACGAAGGGTGCCGGGATGAACAGCACACTGATATCGATTTCACCGTGGTTTTCACCGGCTTCCTCCACGGTGTCATACACGGGGATACCATCCACCTGCACCCCGCCTTTCCCCGGGGTCACGCCGGCGACGACCTTTGTGCCGTAGTCAGTCATCAACCTGGTCCTTGCCTGTCCTTCCCGACCGGTGATGCCCTGGACCAGCACGTTTTTGGTGCGGTCAATCAAAATCGACATAAAACCTCCGCCGGCATACGCAACTCACGCATCGAGCCCGTCAATCGGCAGTTCGATATAACCGCCCTTGTTGCCTTCGAAATAGCACTCGATCTGACATGCCAGACACTCTATACAGCCTCCCTTACTCGCTTCCTCGGGAGAAATGTTGAGCACGGGCACATCTTTTTGCAGCGAAAGAATCTGCGGTACACAAGTCTCGATGCAGATCTTAGTCCTGCATTTCTTGCAGGCGGCGTGGTCCAGTGTGATCGTGCCCCCTGTGACAGTTTTGAAGCGATACGGTTCCGCCGCGGGCGGTGGGAGGCGACCTTCGTGTTCATTGTGTGGGCGTTCATAAGAAGATATCAAAGAGTCGAGCCGCCCCGCGCAGTGCTCCGGGGTGTCGTTTTTTCCAAATGCTTCAACCGGCGCGGGGATACTCTCACGTGCCCTCTCAATAATCGCGATGGCACGCTCTTCGGCATTGCCTCCCAATCGGATCACGGCCGGAACTGTGAGCGGATGTTCCATAAATGCCTTAACCAGGCCGCGTGCACTGTGGAATTGTTCCTGAGAGGCAACCCCGGAACCAGATGCAAGATACCCATCTATCGGTCCCTGACTCAGGATGATCCGGGCAGCGCGGTAAACCTTTGATGCCGGTGGATTTCCCGATGTGTCGACAAAGTTTGCCAGTCTGTATCCACGATTCAGAACGGCGTCCATGCTCATCATCGAGCCCCCGCCACCGGCGCCATGAAAGCCGATGACGCCATCTCCATGCTCATAATCATAGGCCATTTGGATGAAATAGAATGTGCCACGGTAGTCGTCGGATTCAACTTGCCAGGCGATGCGTTCGAGCGGGGTAGGCGGGCGGTCGAATTCGCGAGCGACCTCGATGCCCAATTCCGGATGACGATATGCGGCGTTGTCGTCGACGGTAATGCGACAGTCAAGCGCGATTAACTGGTTGTCGGTGGTGAGCGCGATTGGATTGATTTCCGCACTTCTGGCATCATAAGTACGTGCGGTTTCATAGAGCGCGGTCAAGATGTTTCCAAGGCCGACCTGCAGCTTTCCGTGAATGTCCAGAGAACGGATGAGATTGCGGGCTTCATGCGCGGGGAGACCGTGATTCACATTGACGTGTTTGCGGGTAATTTCATCCGGGTGATTGCGGGCGGTCTCCTCGATGCCGGTTCCGCCGATCTTGCTGAAGATGATCATCGGCGCCTGAGCCTGATCATCGATAATGACTCCTGCGTAGAACTCGCGTTTAATTTCTAGCTGCTCCTCCACCAAGATGGCCTCGACCGGCTGACCTTCAATGGGTTTGCCCAGGATCTCTTCGGCTGCCGATTCTGCTTCGTGAGCATCAGAAGCAAATTGGATTAAACCTCGCCCGGCTCGACCCGTGACCCATGCCTGCCCTTTAATCACAACGGGAGTGGCTATCTCGAGCGCCGCTCGACGCGCCTCTGCGGTTGTTCGGGCGAGCATCCCTACAGGTGTACGAATGCCGTGCTCCCGGAGAAGTGCTTTGCCCTGCGCTTCATGCAGCTTTGCCATAGATAGATCCAATCGAAGGTCGTCGCTTGCCGGGCTGGAGTTCATGAACGCCGTTGCTGAAAGAGGCGGCATTCATGATAATGCGGATGGAATAAGTGGCTGTTGATGGGCAGCAATAAAGATAGGAAGGTGGGATTTCATCACGATGAAAAATCGAAGGACGAAGCATGTCCGCTATGTGTCCAACCTGGATTGCAATGGGATGTGGAGAGGATAGGCACTGCAATCTCAATAGTGGGTGGGATTATACAGGTCGAAGGATGCTGTCGCAATCAAGTGGATTTAAATTTCCCTATCAACATCCTTGACGTTATGCTTGAGAACAACCTGACACTTGGTACTTGCCCTCGGTTTATTTCCTCGCTACTCTGCTTCTAATCTAGTGGGTTTCGCCTGTTTGTTTGGGACGGTGAACTCATCTAGAATACGCTGGTTATTACTTCATCGCCGACAATCAAGCATCCCTGCAAGGAGACCCGCATGCAGGTCTTCGCCCGAAAACCGGTCAATCTGGATCGTTTCCAGATACCGCGCGGCCAGGTCTATCTCATTATCGAGCGCTGCAAGGGCTGCAACCTCTGTGTCGAACTCTGCCCACAACAAGTCCTGGAAGTATCCCCTGAGACAAACGCCAAAGGCTACCACTATCCGCAGTTGGTAGAGAACGCAGGACAGCATTGTGTGAACTGTGAATTCTGCGCCATGATATGCCCGGAATTTGCGATTTTCACACGAGAGATTGCAGAATGAACGCTAGCGGCGTTCTCAGCGGATCGCACTTCATGAACGGTGATCACGCCTGTGCCGAGGGTGCGATCGCGGCTGGGTGCCGGTTTTTCGGCGGTTATCCCATCACTCCATCTACCGAGATTGCGGAGCGTCTCTCCCGGCGGTTGCCGCAGGTGGGCGGCGTGTTCATGCAAATGGAAGATGAGATGGCCAGCATCGCCGCCGTCCTGGGAGCATCCGCGGCCGGGAGACGTGCGATGACGGCGACCTCCGGTCCTGGTTTCAGCTTGATGATGGAGAATCTGGGACTGGGGATCATGATGGAGCTGCCCTGCTTGATTGTGAATATCCAACGGGGCTCCCCCTCGACCGGTTTGCCAACGCTGCCCGGCCAGTCAGATATCATGCAGGCTCGTTGGGGCTCGCATGGTGACTACCGGCTGGCAGCCTTTTCGCCCTGGTCACCTCAGGAGATCTTCGACCTCACCGTTCACTCCTTCAATGTCGCTGACCGCTATCGCATCCCCGTCTTGCTTATGGCGGATGAAGTCGTCGGTCATATGGTCGAGCGGGTGGTTATCCCGGAGCCCTCAGAGATACCCTTCTGGGATCGCAAACGTGCCAATGGGAAGACCGATGAGGTCTTCCACCCCTTTAAACCGGATGATGATCTGGTCCCTCCAATCGCGCACGCCGGCGATGGTTACCATGTACATTTCACCGGTCTGACGCATGACACACTGGGCTATCCCGATATGTCGCCAGGGACACACCAACAGCTCGTGCGCCGCCTCGTCGACAAAATTGATAAAAACGCAGGCGATATCGAACTCGTTGATCGCTTTCAGGTGGAAGACGCCGAAATCCTGGTGATTTCGTACGGCAGCACGGCACGCTCAACCCGGCGTGCCGTGCGTGAAGCGCGGGAACTGGGCATCAAGGCAGGAGCGCTGCGGCTCATTTCTGTGTGGCCATTTCCAGAGAGTGCTTTCTGCGCGCTGGTACCCCAGATGGACGCTTTTATTGTGGCGGAAATGAATCTGGGCCAGATGATCCTAGAGGTCGAACGTCGAGTGGACAAACCGGTGAGCGGCGTTCATCATGGGGGTGGGGCGATGCTGCCGCCAGAGCCGATTCTGGACGAAATCAAGCGGGTGGCTGGATATGACTGATCCCGTTTTTGTTGATTCGCACCCGCTCGATGAGATCATCCGATCTGATCGCATGCCGCATATTTGGTGTCCGGGCTGTGGGATTGGCATCGCAATGCGCTGCTACGCGCATGCGATCCTGAATTCCGGGATCGAGGAAAAGAATCAAGTCGTCGTTTCCGGGATCGGCTGCTCAGGGCGCGTCGCAGGGTATATGAAGATCGATTCATATCATACGACCCACGGGCGGGCGATACCGTTCGCGGTCGGGTTGAAGCTGGCGAATCCGGAATTGAACGTGACCGTTTTCAGCGGGGATGGAGATCTGGCCGCAATCGGTGGGAATCATCTCATTCACGGCGCGCGCCGTAACCTGGATTTGACCGTTATCTGCACGAACAATTTTAATTACGGCATGACCGGAGGCCAGTCGGGACCCACAACGCCCTATGAAGCAGTAACGACGACAACACCCTATGGCAGTCCTGAGTTGCCTTTCAATCTAGTGGATCTGTTAGCGGCTGCGGGGGCAAATTTTGTCTCTCGTTGGACTGTGCTGCACGTTCGCCAGGTGATCGAAGACATACTCTACGCCTTTAATAAACCAGGCTTCGCATTCATCGAGGTGCTCTCGCCTTGCCCTATAGGTTTTGGCAAATCCAATCATTTTGAAACGGGCATCGAGGAGATGCGCTTATACCGCGAGCGCTGCGCGCTGGGTGAGCACCTCCCATTATCAGAATTGGGCATCGACCTGAGGCAGGAGCGTCCAATTTACGTTGGAAGGTTCATTGATCGTGATGCGCCTCCTTTCCGACCCGTGAGCCTGGAGGCGCTCACGTGAGGAAAGAGATCCGTATCGCCGGTTTTGGTGGGCAGGGGACGGTCCTGGCGGGGTATCTGCTCGGGAAGGCATTCTCACTTTACCAGGGCCTGGAGGCGGTAATGACGCAGTCCTACGGCCCTGAAGCGCGCGGTGGGGCATCCTCGTCCAACATTGTCGTCGCCGATCGAGAGATCGCCTTCCCGTTCGTGCAGCGAGCGGACATCCTCATCGCGCTTTCTCAGGAAGCGTATTCAAAATTCAAGGACGAAACCAGCGCAGACGCGCTCATTCTGATCGATACTGGCCTGGTTAGCACAGAGCCGGGTGATGAGGCTCACGGCCTGCCTGCAACAGAGGTAGCAGAGGAGTTGGGACATCGCATTGTGGCAAATGTCGTCATGCTCGGCTACTTATGCGGCTGTCAGGATTGGATCGATGCAGATGCATTGGAAGAAGCGATTCGAACCACTTTGAAAGAGAAAACGATCGACTTGAACATGAAGGCTTTCCAGGAAGGCTTTGAAAAGGCAGCAGCAATGGAGCCTACTGAATGAGCGACACCGTACTCGTCATCGGAGGTGGCATTGCGGGTATACAGGCTTCATTGGACCTTGCTGACGCGGGTACCCGCGTGCTGCTTGTGGAGCGAAAACCCAGCATCGGTGGCGTTATGGCGGTGCTGGATAAGAACTTTCCCACGCTGGACTGCTCGATCTGCATCGAAGCGCCAAAAATGTCAGAGGTCGACTTGCATCCAAATATTGAGATCCTCTCCATGGCTGAGGTGGTCTCCGTCTCCGGCGATGCGGGTGACTTCGATGTTCAGATTCAACAGCGTGCACGCTATGTGACCGATGCGTGCACGCGCTGCGGCGAATGTACACAGGTTTGTCCCGTCGTCGTCCCGAATGAATTTGATTCGGGGATGTCCGCACGCAAAGCAATATACACCCCGATCCCACAATCCGTTCCAGGACCGTATTTAATCGACCTGGAAGTGTGTTTGAACGAACCGCCCAATTACATGCCATGCGATCGTTGTGTCGGGGCATGTCTGCCGGGTTCGATCGATTTTAGAATGCCGGCGGTTAAGACGGTGGAGGCGCATGTCGGTGCGATCGTCGTCGCGGTCGGTTATGACAGCTTCGATCCCCACGGCATCAAACAATTCGGATATGGAACCCATCCCGACATTCTCACCGCGATGGAATTCGAGCGCCTGGTCAACTCGGCTGGACCCACTGGTGGTGAGATCCTCTGCCCGTCAGATGGTCGCCATCCCCATAAACTGCTGTTTGTGCTTTGTGTCGGTTCGCGTGATCAGCAACACTATCGTTACTGCTCCCGCTTTTGCTGCATGTACTCTTTGAAACATGCTTACCAGGCGCTGGATCATGGTGTTGAGGATGTCAGCGTGATGTACATGGATATGCGCTCCTTCGGGAAGGGGTTTGACGCGTTCCGGGAGCGAACGATCGAAGCCGGTGCACGCCTGATTCGCTCACGCCCTGCCACCATTCAACCGAACGGAAGCCAGCAAGTCGTGGTTGCCTTTGAGGACCCAACTGAAGTTCGAAGGGTCGAGGAACGTTTCGATATGGTCGTGCTGGCAAATGCGGTCGTGCCTTCAAGCGGTTTGGATACTCTGGCAGATGTCCTGGGAATCGAAGTTGACCAGGACGGATTTTTAAAGTCTGTTGAGGTGCAGGGTGGTTTAGTAGCCACAACCAGGTCAGGGATCTACGCAGCCGGCTGCGCCAGCGGTCCGAAGGATATACCCGACAGCGTCGCTGAGGGGAGCGGCGCGGCGGCGATGGCGCTGTCACACATTCAGGAGCGTGCATGGCCGGAGCCGCCTGAAGTTGAAATGATCACAGATCTGGAGCAGCCGAAGGTGGGTGTCTTTGTCTGTCACTGTGGGAGCAATATCGCTGGCGTCGTGGATATTGATGCCACGGTTGAGCACGCCCGTACGTTGCCGGATGTGATCTTCGTTTCGGACCAGATGTTCTCCTGTGCCGGCAACACGCAGGCCGAGATCGAGGATGCGATTCGAGAGAATGAGATCAACCGCGTAGTCATCGCTGCTTGTTCACCCAAGACGCATGAATCGATCTTCCGTGGGGTCCTGGAGCGCGCTGGATTGAACCCATTCTTATTGGAGATGGCTAATATCCGCAACATGGACAGTTGGGTGCACAAGTTCGACCACGATCAGGCTACGGTCAAAGCCATTGACATGATCGCTATGGCAGTCGAAAAAGCGCGCCAGCTGGAACCGTTGGAAGTCAGTCATCTGCCCGTTGCACAAAGAGTGCTGATCGTCGGAGGCGGCATCGCCGGGATGAGCGCGGCTGAATCGTTAGCCAAACAAGGGTTTGAAACGCACCTCGTGGAGCGAACAGCGAAGCTTGGCGGCATGTTGAATGATCTCGATCGCATCGCACCGTCCGGCATAGAAGCACGCAGCTTCTTGAAAGCAAAGACGAAATCCCTGAAGAAAGCGGGTGTGCGCATACATCTTGAGACCGAGATCGAGTCGATCTCAGGGGTCGTTGGTAATTTCGAGGCGCTCTGCTCGACCGGCAAGAACATCAAAGTTGGAGCGGTCGTGATGGCGACCGGGGGCGAGCATTATGTCCCTGAAGAATTCGATTATGGGAATGATGCACGGGTGATCACGAACAAGGATCTAGAACAAAAACTGGCTCTGGGGGATGTTCCGGGCGACATGGTCACATTTATCTCATGCATCGGATCGCGCCAGGGTAGGGTGGGATGCTCTCGATACTGCTGTACATCAATGGTCTCGCAGGCGCTGCGTTTGCGCGAGATGGGCAAGAAAGTACGTGTCGTCAGTAAAGATATACGCACCTATACTCGCCAGGCTGAAGAGCTTTACGAACGGGCAATGCAAGCTGGTGTTCAGTTCTTCCGCTATGATCCGGCGAGCACCCCACAGGATGCCATCGAATTTCGCGATGGACATATTATCTTTTGTGATCAGCTTCTCGGTGAGCGAATCGCAATTCCTTCCGATCTGGTTGTCCTGGTTAGCGCGCTCAAGCCTGTCGAAAACGCGGTCGCTGACATGCTTAAGCTTGCCCGATCTGAGGATGGATTCCTCATGGAACTGCACCCGAAGCTCGGGCCGGCGGAAACTGCAAGCCAGGGCATTTATCTCGCGGGAACTTCGCAGGGCGCCAAGGATGTGCGTGAATCCATGGCACAGGCCTTCGCGGCGGCAGGCAAAGCCGGGGCGCTGCTCTCCCGGGGTTCTATAGAGAAGGAACCTCTCACCGCACAGGTGGATGAGGAAAAATGCATCGGCTGCATGCGCTGTGTGAAGGTTTGCCCGTTTGGTGCCATTGAGCAAACCGGCCCGATCAAGGAAGGCAAAGTTCGCATACTCGAGGCTGCCTGCATGGGCTGCGGAACGTGTGCAGCGGAGTGCAACTTTGAGGCGATCGACATGCCGTATTTCACGAAAGGTCAAATCCTGGCACAGATCGACGCTGCGCTCATGGACCATCCGGAAGACAAGTGCATCGTGTTCACCTGCAATTGGTGCTCTTATGCCGGTGCTGACCTGGCGGGTATTGAGAAGCGTCAGTATCCGACCTCAGCACGGATCGTGCGTACGATGTGTTCAGCGCGATTCGAAGAGGATTTTGTCGATCGGGCCTTTGAAAGAGGGGCCGGCGCAGTGCTTGTGACAGGCTGTCGCCTGACCGACACTGGATCGGATTGCCACTACAACTATGCCAATCGATTTACTGCCAAGCGTTTCGATCACTGGCAGAGGAAATTTTCCAGGAAAGGCATCGATCCTGACCGATTGCAATTGCGCTGGATTTCAGCCGCTGAAGGCAAGGAGTTCGCTGAGAAAATCGCCGAGATGGACGCGGTCGTCAAGCAATACAGCCAGAGCATCGAGATCCAATCTTGAGTGCGGATCCGTGGATCAATTCAACTCTTTGGTACCAGGTGAGTAGATGACAGAGAATTTCGACGCATTGATACTCGATGATGGACTGCAAGCGGTAATGCGGGATCTATTCGGGCAAGCAGTACAAGCCTGCTTCCAATGCGGAGCCTGTACCGCTACCTGTCCATGGGGTGTGGTTTCTGAACGACAGCTGTCTATCCGGGAGATGATGCGGAGAGCGCAGCTTGGAGTGGGCGGTTCAGAGGGTGCAGTATGGCTGTGCACAGATTGTGGCCAGTGCGTTGAGAATTGTCCGAGAGGCGTGCCCATCCCGGAGGTTTTCCAGGCGTGGCGTGGATGGATGTGGAAGGACCGTAAGGTCGAACATGGATTGGCATCCGTTCTGTGGTCGATCTACTGGAATGGCAATCCTTTATCCCAACCACCTTCGGAGCGCATGAACTGGGCAGAAGGTCTCGAGGTGCCAACTTATGACCCCGAAAAGCATGAATATCTTCTGTATGTAGGCTGTACCGCCAGTTACGATCCACGTGCCCAGAAAACTGCAAAAGCTTTAATTCAGATCCTGGATGCCACAGGTTGTGCTTATGGTGTGCTAGGGGAGCAGGAGTGCTGCTGTGGGGAATGTGTGCTTCGCATGGGACACCGCCCTTATTTCACAGAAATTGCTATGCAAAATATGCGGCAGTTCAAGGATGCAGGCGTTCGAAAAGTGATTACGATCTCGCCGCACTGCTATGATGCGTTCAAGAATCACTATCCGGATGGTGAGCAACTTCAGACGGTACATTACACTCAGTATTTGCGTGACGCACTCCGTTCGGGAAGCCTGACCATCGAGGATGGGCCTGCAGGATGTGTAAGCTTTCATGACCCATGCTTGTTGAGCAGAGCGAACCCTGAATTTGACACGCCCAGAGAAATCTTGAATTACTTTGAAGGCATGCATTTCGAAGAACTCGACCGATCGGGGGGCGAGACATTTTGCTGTGGTGGCGGGGGTGGTCGCATGTTCCTCGAAACGCTGCCCGGTGAACGTTTTTCAGATCTTCGCATCGAGGAAGCGCGCGCCCACGGAACCCAAATGTTGATCACGACATGCCCTTTATGCGTATCTTGTCTGGAGGACAGTCGGGCCGCACTGGACGTTGGACAGCTTGAAGTGCTTGATCTGGCTGAGTTGGTCGCATTGAACCTTGGTGAAGCGGGAGGAGAATAAGCACTTGGCTGTGTCGCTTTACAGTCCCGAGGAAGCACGCAAGAGCGTGTGGGTCTACCTCGAGCACAAGGATGAACAACTCCTGGATGTGTCGTTTGAACTCATATCCAAGGCGCTCGATCTCACTCAGAATTCGGAATGGCAGACATGTGGACTGATCTTGGGTAACGATACCTCCGCTCTTACCAGGGCAGCACTCTCCAAAGGGCTGGATGAGGTCTTGTCAATCCAGCATCCACTGTTAGATCGGTTCGATGTGAGCGCATATACACACGCCTGCTTCAAGGCTATCTCGCAAGAGAAACCTGAAGTCCTTCTGCTTGGGGCAACGCCCGATGCGCGTGACCTGGCCGGGCGTTTGGCTGTCCGTCTGCGAACGGGTTTGAATGCCGATTGCACCGACCTGCGACTGGATCAAAAGACTGGCGCGCTGATCAGCGAGGTTTCCGGGTTTGGGGGAGGGGTGATCGCGCTTTTAGAGTCTCCAGAACATCGTCCTCAGATGTCCACCGTGCGTCCTGGGGTCTTTCAACAAGTCTTTTTAAACAAGGAGGAGCACGGGTCTGTTCGCGAGATTGATGTGGAGATCTCTGAAAAGGATCTGCAGAGCGAACTCCTGGAGCGTGTTGTTGGCGAACAGCTCGATCTCTCCAAATCCGAAGTGCTCATCTGTGGAGGGCGGGGAATTCACGGTGAATTCGACCTATTACGTGAATTGGCAAATCATCTCGGAGGTGATATCGGCGCAACACGCCCACCTGTCGATGAAGGTTTTATCGAACGCGAACGCCAGATAGGACAAACCGGGGTCGTCTGCCGTCCTGAGGTTGTGTTGACCTGTGGGATCAGCGGGGCGTTTCACTTCGTCGTCGGCATCCAGGATGCAGATACGGTCATCGCCATCAATATCGATCCCGAAGCGCCAATCTTTGAGTATTGTGATTACGGCGTTGTCGCCGATGCGCACAAGATTGTGCCAGCGTTGATCAAGGCGTTGAGCAAAGAAGCGGACACAGCACATGCGTGACATTCACATCGTCGTCTGCATGAAAGTCGTGCCCAAATCGGAGGAGATCCGTGTAGACCCTGAGAGCCTGCTGCTCGAGAGAGAAGGTGCCCGTTCCGAGATCAATCCACCCGATATGAATGCCATTGAAGTTGCTCTCAGGTTAATAGATCAATATGGCGGCCGGCTCAGCATCTTATCGATGGGACCGCCATTATTCGAATCGATCCTGCGGGTCGGGCTCGCAATGGGGGCCGATGACTTCTTCCTTATGAGTGATAGAGCATTCGCCGGTGCGGACACGCTTGCAACCACGTATACGCTTGCACGCGGCGTTGAGAAGATCGGCGATGTGGATATGGTCATTTGTGGAGAAGAGTCCGCCGATGGTGCTACCGGACAGGTTCCGCCGGGCATCGCTGAATGGTTAGCCTGGCCGCAGATGACCCTGGCTACCGAGCTTTCGCTTTCCGAAGATCGGGATTTCTGTGTAGCCAGACGGGAAATTCCTGGCGGCTACGAACTGCATCGAATTCGTTTGCCGGCAGTTTTCTCGATCAAGACCGCCAGCAATGAACCACGTTTCATGGATTTTGATCGCAAACCCTGGGCGATGGATGAGGCGGATGTCACAGTCTGGAGAAGGGGAGATATCGAAGTCGAAGACGACCTGATCGGCCTGAAGGGTTCGCCTACGATCGTGACGGGCCTCGATGAGGCGGATAGACGCGAACGGCTCAAGCAGAAGCTGACAGGTGAACCTGATTCTATCGCTGCTCAGTTGGCGGAGATCCTCGAACCCTACCGCAGCGTTTAATTCACAAGAGCAAATATCAAAGTTTAGTCTGATCGCACAGTTTGCAGCAGCGTGAAATTGGGAGGCCCCATCTCGCCGACGGGCAGGCTCGCCACCATCACAACGCGCTCTCCGGGAGAGATGAATTCGGATTCAAGACAAGCGGTTTGAACGTGTTCGATCATCTCCTCCACGGTTGATGACATCTCGACAAAATGAGGGATCACGCCCCAGCTGAAAGCGAGCTGCTGATAGGTTTTCTTCTCTGGAGTAAATGCCAGCGTTGGCACTTGTGGACGGGCGATGGACATCAGGCGACCGGTACGACCCGACCGGGTGAAGACCGCGATCGCGGAGACGGATCGGTCGTGTGCAAGACCGCGCGCTGCGTGCGTTACCGCAACGGCGTCGTCTTCGGTTTTAATTAAGTCACTTTCCAGGTGGTGTCCCCAATCGGCGGCGTGTTCTTCAGCGTCGATGATAATTCGAACCATCGTCAGAATGGATTGAACCGGGTAATCGCCAACTGCGGTCTCACCGGAAAGCATAAGCACATCGCTGCCATCGAAAACTGCGTTGGCGACGTCGGAAGCCTCGGCGCGTGTTGGCCTGGGATTGTTGATCATCGATTCCAGCATCTGCGTGGCGGTGATCACGAAGCGCTGCTTCTCCGCCGCCTGGTAAATGATCTGTTTTTGAATCGAGGGCACCCGCTCGGGGGAGACTTCGACACCTAGGTCGCCGCGCGCCACCATGACGCCATCGACTTCGTCCAAAATGGCGTCCAGGTTGGCGATCGCTTCAGGCCGCTCGAGTTTAGCGATCACCAAAGGTTTGCTGCCGTTCGTGATGCGCTTGTCGATCTCCTGCTTAAGTTTCTGGACATCTTCAGATTTTCGCACAAACGACAAAGCCACGGCGTCGACATCGATTTCGAGACCGAAGGTCAGATCCTCGAAGTCTTTCTCGGTCATCGATGGTGCTGAGAGATCTACACCGGGCAGATTGATGCCCTTCCGAGGGCCAAGGATCCCGCCAACGACGATCTCCGTTTCGACGGACTTCTCGTCAACCTTGATGACGCGCAGTTCTAAGGAACCGTCGTCCAGGAGGATTCGATCTCCGGGCTTCACATCCTCAGGAAGCGGATCGTAGTCGACAAAGATTTCTGTTTCGGTGGTTTCGACTTCTTCCGTCGTAAGCGTCACTTGATCGCCAGCGGTGAGCAGAATCGGCTGATTGTGCTTCGTCTCTCCTGTTCGCAGCTTGGGTCCCTGGAGATCCTGGAGTATTGCCAGAGACTTGTTCTTCTCAGCGGCGAGCTTCCGCAGGATGTTCACTACCTTGGCATAGTCTTTGTGTTCGCCGTGTGAAAAGTTCAAGCGAGCGATGTCCATGCCAGCATCGAGCAACCTGGAGAGGGTTTCTCGATCACTGGAGGCTGGTCCGATTGTGGCGATAATCTTCGCTTTTCTGTTCATAAGTATTTCAACTCATACGCTTGCTGTTCGAGCTCTTCCTGGAAATCAGGATGAGCGATTTCTATCAGTGCCCTGGCGCGCTCTTTGATCGTCTTTCCGTAAAGGTATGCAACACCATATTCTGTGGCCACATAATGGACATGGTTGCGGGTGGTGACCACGCCGGCGCCTGGTTTCAGCGTCGCCACGATACGGCTGATGGGCTGGCCACCCCCAGGCTTGGCGGTTGAAGGCAGCGCAATGATTGGTTTGCCGCCTTTGGAACGGGCGGCCCCGTAGACAAAGTCCAGTTGGCCGCCAACGCCGCTGTAGAGTTTTGGCCCGATGCTGTCGGCGCAAACCTGACCGGTGAGATCGATCTCGATAGCTGAATTGATCGAGATCATCTTCTCATTCTGAGCGATGATGAATGGATCGTTGACATATTCGGTGGGATGCAGCTCGATGATTGGGTTGTCATCAACAAAATCATAAAGATTATGGGAACCAAGAATAAATCCAGCGACGATTTTGCCGGTGTGCAGCGTCTTTTTCTCGTTGGTGATAATGCCTTCCTGGATGAGTTTCATGACGCCATCCGAGAAAAGCTCGGTGTGGATGCCCAGGTCGCGCTTGTCATCAAGATAATTTAAAACCGAATCGGGTATTGCCCCGATGCCCATCTGCATCGTCGAACCGTCCTCGATCAAATCGGCGATGTGACGACCGATGCTCATACTCAGTTCGGTGGGCTTGCCCATGGGTAGCTCGGCAAGCGGGTAATTTACCGGTACGGCATAATCAATTTTTGAGAAATGGATGAACGAATCTCCCAATGTGCGGGGCATCTGTTCATTAACTTCGGCGATGACGACCTTGGCGACCTGCGCCGGAGTTTTAACCAGGCCCGCCTCGATGCCGAGGCTGCAGAAGCCATGCTCATCAGGTGGACTGACCTGAACCAGCACCGCATCGAGGGGTAGGTGGCCCTCGCGAAATAAGAGCGGAACTTCTGAGAGCAAGACAGGCGTGAAATCAGCGCGCCCTTCATGAACGGCTTTGCGCACATTAGGACTGATGAAAAGTGTGTTGATACGTAGATGGCCTTCCATCTCAGGTGCAGCGTGTGGCGCGGGTCCAACGGTAAGCACCTGAACAATTTCAATATCCTCAAGAGTACTGGCGCGATTGACGAGAGCACCAAGAAGTTTCTGAGGTACAGAACAGTTGCCGGTAAGAAATACCCGCTGATGGGATTGGATGCCTTCCACCGCCTGTTCTGCGGTTGTGAGCCGGTTTTCATATTTTGTCAGCCAGGTCATTCAGCGCTCCCCTCAACCCCACCGAGCCGGCTGAGGTGGAGCGGCTCGCCATGCAGTGTGTTGATGCCTTTTTCGATGGCATCATTGCTCTGGATCGATGCCTCAATCCCGTTTGCTGAAATCGCTTCAAGGTAGGGATAGGCGCCGATGAACAACGCATAGCTGGCGGTGCGACCGAGCACCCCGGACATGTTCGGGACGCAGTAGTGCGTTACACCTTCTTCTTGAAATGTCGGGCTTCCATGGTTGGTGGGGCGTGAAGTTTCTACACAGCCGCCCTGGTCGATGCTCAAATCGAGGATGAGCGAACGCGGCTTCATCGAGCGCACCATCTGCCGGCTAACGACGATCGGAGCCCGGGTCCCGGGCACCAGCACCGCACCGACAAGGACATCGGCGTAGCTGCAAGCGCGCTCGACGTTATAGGGTGTGGCAAGCATCGTGACGACCGGGTGGAGCATCTGATCTTGTGCATTCTGCAGGTTGCGCAGGTCGATATCGAGCAGGGTCACATGGGCCCCGATCCTCGCGAACATATCCGCCGCGGTGCTTCCAACGACGCCTGCACCGATGATCACAACTTCGGCGGGTGGAACTCCGGCTATGCCGCCCAGCAGGATGCCTCGTCCACCGTGGTCATTCTGCATCAGGCGGGCAGCTACCTGGATGCAAAGCTGCCCGCCGATCTTGCTCAACGGGGCAAGGATGGGTTTGTAGCCATCCGCCTCTTCGACCTGCTCGTATGCAATTGCTGTGATCTGTTTGGACTGCATGAGATCCAATTTGTCTTGCCGCGCCGCGGCCATGTGTAAGAAGCCAGCGACGGATGACCGTTCCTGCATCAGTTCGAGTTCGTCGCGCAACGGTCGAGCGAACTTCAGGACGAGATCGGCGCGACCAAATGTTTCCTCCTTGCTGTAGACGATTTTTGCGCCGGATTTTGTATACTCTTCGTCGGTGAAGCCAGCGCCCTCGCCGGCGCCTGATTCCACATAAACAGTGTGTTCGTGCTTCGTGAACAGGTTGATGCCGGCTGGGGGCATGCCGACGCGATATTCAAACGGTCGGCGTTCTTTGGGGATGCTTATATGCATGTTGCTTTCTCCGGACCTTGCCGTTTGTCGGCGTCGCGTCAAGTTGGTCAGGTCAATAGTTCGACCAGGATGGCCTTTTGAGCGTGCATACGGTTTTCAGCCTGTGGGAAAAGCGCCGATTGGGGTCCGTCGGCGACTTCATCGGTTATCTCTTCGCCGCGGTGTGCGGGGAGACAGTGCATTACGATGGCATCCTGATCGGCGGACTCGAGCAGTTCGCTGTTAACCTGAAACGGAGGAAACAGCTCAAGACGGCGTTTTGTCTCCTCTTCCTGGCCCATGCTGACCCAGGTATCTGTGTAGATAACCTGGGCGTTCTCAACAGCAGCAATCGGATCATGGAGCTCAGTAATCGATGCTTGCGTGTCAGAGGCCAGGTCTTCTGCGATTTCGACGGCTGCGCGTGGAAGTTCGTAACTTTCTGGTGTGGCGATAACGAAATCTGCCCCGAGCAGCGCGCAGCTTTGCAGCAGCGAGACCGCCACGTTGTTCCCATCGCCTACAAACGCGACCTTGAGCCCTTCGAAAGTTCCAAAATTTTCTTTTATGGTGAGGACATCCGCGAGGGCCTGGCATGGATGATTGAAGTCGCTCAATCCATTGATTACGGGAACGGATGCATATTTTGCGAGTTCCAGGATGTGTTCATGGGCGAATACGCGCGCCATGATCGCATCCACGTATCCTGAGAGCACCCGGCTGACATCGGATATCGCCTCGCGCTTCCCAAGCCCGATCTCATTAGGTGAGAGGTAAAGCGCATCGCCACCAAGATGGCGCATGGCCATATCGAAAGATACGCGTGTCCTGAGGCTGGGCTTCTGAAAGACCATCGCCAGCACCTTGTCCTCGAGAAGCGGATCGTTACCGCCTGCGCGCCAGGCGACTTTGAGTTCGATCGCAAGATCTATCAGGCCATTCAGATCTTCGCTGGACAAGTCTGATATGGCGAGGAAGTGTTCCATTTTGGCTCCTGATGGGATCTACTTGTAATCTTATTTAGGGATGTGGTGAGTATAGCACAGCTAGTCAGGTGCTTCCCGGCGGTTAATCATGCGCCGGATCCGGCATCTCACCGTCGGCAGCCTCGAGTTCAGATTGCTGGAAATCGGTTGGTGGGCGCAGCCAGAAGAGCCAGCCGCGCGCAAAGCGAGTGGTTTCCAATTCTTTTTCAAAGCCAGTCAGGATAAGGGTCAAGACTAACAATATCGCGCCGATCCACTGACGCAGGTTGAGTGATTCGCCCAGCAGCAGCATGGCGAGCACGACCGTTACGAGCAGCTCCAGCAATCCTATCAATGCAGTCTGGACACCACCAATCGATTTTACGCCAGCAAAGAGTGCCATGCGTGAGCCAAATGTTGCTAAAGTAAGCAGTAGAATCGGTTGGATGGCGCCGGCCGGCATGTCGAAGTTGAAGCCTGTGGCGATGAACTTGATGGGAATGACCGTGACGGTCATCGCCAGCAGTGTGTAGAGGGTTACAGTTGGAGCAGGCACCTCGTAGAGCACGCGCTGGTTAATTGGGATATGCAGGGCGTATAAAAACGCTGCGACTAACATGAAAAGGACGCCAGTCATATCGACGATGTCGCTGTTTCTCTGGATGAGTAACAGCACTCCGGCTGTGCTGATCGCCAGCCGGACGAGCGTCAGTTTGGAAGAGCGCTGTCCGTCCAGGTAAACTAGCCCGGCTACGAAGATCGGGTAGAGCGTGAATAAGAATTGTCCCATACTGGCGTCGATGCGGCCAAGCGCGGCGTAGAAGAACGCTGAACCGAACCCGTTTAAAACTCCTGCAAGAGCGCAGCCGGCCAAGCCAATAGGATAAATGTAAAAGTACCTACGATTGAAGATTGCCAGGACGACGAGGAGCAGCGCGGCCGCGCCGATGGTCCGCAGCGCGACAACCGTCAGCGGTTCCAGACCAGCCAGGATCGCCTGTTTTCCGAAGATGGGCGTCACGCCAAGCATGACGGCAGATGTCACTGCGAAAGCGACACCTTTCTGATCCATGCCAGCGGCACGAGCGAGCAAGCGGCTCATGTCAAGATTTTTTCGATTTCATCAAGCAGGTCGTCACTGAGGAAATCACCCTTGGTAAGCAGGATTTCAACTTGATTTGCGATGCGCGTCCACTCGTCAGAGGTCAGTTCTTTCGCTGTCACCACGATCACGGGAATTTCCTGAGTTTTCTCGATACGCTTCAAGTTTTCAAGCAGTTCGAAACCATCCATCTCAGGCATCATCAAATCGAGGATGATCAAATCAGGCAGTTCGGTGCTCAACGCTTGCAGCGCTTCAAGTGCGGAGCCTGCCTCCTGAACATCGAAGCTCCCCTGGGCTTCCATTACGCGGCGGATGAGACGACGGGCTTCTCGCTGATCATCGATGACAAGCACTGTATTCATTCGATGTTTATCCAGCGAACGCAGCGCAGCGATCAGACCGTCACGAGGCTTTTCGGGCAGTTGGAATGCCGGCATTTCGATGTCCTTTGCCCAGCCGGCAGGCAGCAGGTGACTTTCTACAGGAAGCGTGTGCCCGGAACAGTTAAGCACGACAGTCTGATCGTGAGCGATAATGCCCTGGCGGACCAGCTTAAACAAGCCGGCGAACGCGACTGCTGCAGCGGGTTCGATTGAGAGCCCTTCCATCTTGGCCACCATATGGAGGGCGCGTACCGCCTCTTCGTCGGTTACGCTTTCCATGGTACCTCCGGAATGCTGGAGCATGCGCTCGCGCAGCAGGGTATACGCTCGCCCGGGGTCACCGGTTGTAAGTGTGATGATATGTGTCGCCGGCTCGAGAACGGGTTGGGCGATGTCGGCATGATCATGCCATGCGCGTGCCATCGGGGCGCAGCCTTCCGTCTGGATCGCAGCAATCGCGGGTATGCGGTCGACGAGGCCGGCTTCCTTCAGCTCGATGAAACCCTTCAGTACCCCCAGTGGACCGATGCCTCCACTCACAGACTGGATGTACCAATCAGGCGCGGCCCACGGTGTACTGCTCGATCGCCCGATTTGGTCGTCATTCATCCTTGCAAGCTGCTCAGCGATCTCGAAAGCGATGGTCTTCATCGATTCGAGCGCGGCAACGCTGCGGACACCACGATCGAGGTAGTAATCTCGTTCCTCCGCGAATTGTGCTGCGAGGAGTTTCGCCTGATCGTAAGTTCCCGTAACTTTGATGACCTCGGTCCCGTAAACAGCGACCTCGCGCATCTTGTCTGCTGGAACAAGGCTGGTGAGGAACGTCCATAGTTTGATCCCCGCACGCGCACAAAAGGAAGAATATGCGATCGCAACGTTGCCGGTTGATGAGACCACAGCCTGATCGATTTCGTGCTCTCTCAGGCTGTTTACGCTCACAGAGGCTTGCCTGTCTTTGAAGGAGCGCGTGGGGCCCTGACGCTCGTCTTTGACATACAAACCATTCAAACCCAGCATCATACGGAGCTGTTCGGGCTTGTATAAGGGTGTGCCGCCTTCGCCGATTGAGACCAGTGATGGCGCGTTTTTAATCGGCAGCAACTCACGGTATCGCCACAAGTCGAACGGTCGGTTGAATAATTCCTCTGGCCAAATCGAACCAAGTTTGGTGAGATCATAGCGAGCCTCACGCCACAGGCTGCTGCAGGCAGGACAATGGGTGTCGAGCGGGTGGTAGCTGTGTTTGTTTCCGCAATCGAGGCATTCAAGCCAGAAATTGGTGGTCATAATCGCCTCTTGTTTCAGTATGGCGACTAAATTTCTAATGTCTGGAGGTATTTGACGACATTCGTCAGGAAGCGGTCTTTGTCGATCTTTGCGCGCTGCCAGTACTCGTGCGCCAACTGACTGACCTGTTCAATCATGCGCGGGTCATCCGGATCTGGCAGGAGGCCGATCGCCGGAGGCAGTCCCTCCTCAGTCGCTGCTTGCTCGGCTATCTTTAACGCGCTGCTGTATGTCTCCAGCGGGAGTGAGAGCGAGAGGATAAACCCATCATAAGCTTCTTCCCTGGCAGCCAAGGAGGCTCCTGCAATATCGCTTACGACCTGAATGCCCATCCCTCCGAGGTTTTCAAAGAAAGCTCGCACCGAAGCGATTTTGTCTTCCTGGACAAAGGCAAGCAGGTTCGCGTCTTGAATATCAGTAGCAAGTGCTTTTTTGAGTATGCTTTCGACGGCGTGCTGCCTCAGTGGGAAGGCAAGCAGATCCCTGATACCCATATCCGCCCCTTGATCATCCTGGGCGTTGAGTGCGGTTACGAGCACGGGTGTGAGATCCATGGAGGGCTCATTGCGAAAGACGCTGAGCTGCCGCCAATCCTCCTCGGAGGCATTGTACATATCGAAAAGCAGACAGTCGGGGTCAAGTGCCCTGGCTACCTCGACAGCGTGGTCCGGACGCGTCAGATGGTGGAAGCGGAAAGAGTTTTGCTCGAGGACATCCCGGTACTGTTTTAGGACGGTCATCTCGGTGTCCACACCCAGAACGAGGGGCTGTTTGAGAGACTTTGGGCTCTCATCAGGGTTGTAGGGCAGGGTGAATGCAAACGTGCTTCCCTCCCCGGGCACACTTTCGACCCAGATAATGCCACCGTGTAGTTCAACAAGGTGTCGGCAGATGGATAGTCCCAGCCCCGTTCCGCCTGTTTTACGTGTGGGGGAGGCGTCAACTTGCGAAAATGGCTCAAAGATCTTCTCCTGATCCGCAAGGTGTATTCCAGGGCCAGTGTCGAATACGGCGATGACGATATCGGACTGGTCGCCGCGCTTGATCATGCGTGCCGAGACACCGATATGTCCTTCTTCGGTAAACTTGGCCGCGTTCGAAACGAGATTGAGCAGCACCTGACGGATGCGTATATTATCGGCCTGCAGAAGGGGCAGGTCCTCGGGGATGTCCAGGATCAGCTCGATGGGCTTCTCCTTGACCAAACCAACTGCCGTCGACATGACGCCACGGATGATGTCGCCTAGATCGACTTCAGTGAATGCAAGCTCCATTTTGCCGGCCTCGATCCGAGAAAGATCGAGAATATCATTGATCAGTCCGAGCAAGTGCTGTCCGGCGTTGTAGATGGCGGTGAGGTCTTCTTCCTGCTTCTCTGTGATCGGCCCGTCAATACCCTTCAGGATGACTTTTGAAAAACCGATAATCGAATTCATCGGCGTGCGCAGCTCGTGGCTCATGTTTGCCAGAAACTGGCTTTTCAGACGGTCAGCCTCGCGCATTTCTTCGAGCGCTTGCTGGGTGAGCTGATAGGAGCGGGCATCCTGCAGCGCGAGCGCAAATTCGTGCGCAACTGCTTCGGCGAGGCTTTGCTCGTCTTCAGACCAGGCCCGGGCATCCTTGCGCTCGAGCTCTATCGTTCCGATGATCTCGTCTTGAACTCGCAGCGGGATCATGATGCTTTCACCGCTCGGATCCTCTCGTGGAGCCATTGGGTCTTGCAAATTGTCGATGCGTGAGACACCGGACTCGTCGGCTTGATAACCAAGCACCTCGCCCCAGCTGGGGACGATCTCGAGTTCAGTTGAGGGGGCAGCTGCAAATGTGGGTCGATCGGGCACGGAGATACCGAGGCGCTCTTCAGGTTCGGTTGTTTCCTCGATCAGCTGGGCTACCCCCCGGTAACCGCTGGGTTTTCCTTCCTGATCGGTTTTGTGAAGAGCGCGAACGAAAATGGAGATATTACGTCCTTCACGGTTTGTTCCCTTCAGGATGAGACGTTCGATCGCCAGGTCTTGGTCTAAGTGTTCGAGGATCGAAGCCCTGGAGCGCTCATCAAAACCGATTTCGGCGAAATGTTTACCTCGTACGCTCTCGGGTGTGTGCCCCAGGACCTGCTCGATTTCCGGGCTGCTCCATGTATAGCGACCCTGTAAATCGAGTTCCCAAATCCAACCCTTCGGTCGGCCAGTATCCGGACGGCCAAGAATTTCTGAAGGCAGTGTCCCCGTTTTTGGAAGTGTTTCTGAAACGTCTGCAAACATCTGCTCCAAACGTTCGCGAATAGCCTCAATCGAACTCATTCGTGAACTTCCTCAATTCTTGTGCCAAGGCCTGGTACTGTTGGGATGCGCGACTCTGTGGTGCGTACTGCAATATCGGCTGGCCGAACAGGGGGCTCTCACGCAGACGTGTGTCTGTCTCAATTTCTGTGTTAAAGACGGCCTGGCTGAACGCGGTGCGGATCTGTTTTGCCAAACTGCGGTGGATACGATTGCGCGTGTCAAGCATGGTGAGCAGTATCCGGTAGCGAAGTCTGGGGTTATTGCGCTGCCGGATAGCTAGGATCAGGTTGAGCATGTCGCGTAATGCATGCGCGGAATAATACTCAGGTTGAGCCGGAATGATCAGGATTTGGGCCGCTGAAAGTGCGTTCTGGGTCAACGCTCCAAGGGTCGGAGGGCAATCGAGAACGATGAAATCAAAACCGTTCAATTTGCTAAGCCCATCTCGGAGTATCAGCTGGTAGCGGTCACGGACCATCAGATGGTTCTCCGCCATAGATAGCGTGTGATTGGATGGGATAAGTGAGAGTTGATCGACGGGTGTCGCGTAAATAGCTTCTTCGACCTGACAATCACCAAGGAATACGTCAGCGATCGTCGGGCTCAGGCCGGTTGGTTTGTACCCCAGCGAAATCGTGAGATTTGCGTGGGGGTCGAGATCGACGGCCAGAACCTTCTTGTCCTGATCGATCAGTGCAGCGCTCAGCGAGAGCGCCGTAGTCGTCTTGGCGACGCCTCCTTTTGCATTTGCTATGGCAATGCTCAGGGTCATCGATTGCCTGCTTCGTCTTCATCCCGATCGAGTTCCGAATCGGAGATACTTTGATCGAACGCCGGTCGTTCCTCTTGTTGCTGCTCCGAGTGGATTGGCTGATCAAAAAGACGGATGCGGCTGCGGCTGGCACCCAGCGCAGTTCTCATCTCATCAACGGCCGTACGCAGCATGCCCTCCACATCTTCGTGCCTGCGGATCTCGCTGCTGAGTTCAAGTACGGTCTGTTCACGACGCGCGCGCTCAAGCGTGTCCTGGAATAAGCGCGCATTCTGTACAGCCACAGCGAGCTGGTCGGACAGGATCTGCAAGACGGCCAGGTCATCCGGGTCAAAAGCGGTGAGTCTGCGGTCTTGGAAATCGAGCGCGCCGAGAACACGCTGACCGACAGTCAGCGGGATGGCAAGTTCAGATTGAGTCTCCGGGAGCAGGGAATGCCGGCGGAATAGGGGATCATCACCGACGTCCTGAGCCAGGTACTGCTCTCCAGTGGCGGTGACATGCCCGATAATCGAATCGGAACCGACCTCGACGCGCACACCCTCTTCGAGAAGACTTTCACCGGCATCGCCAGCAGCCTCATGCAGCAAAGCGTTGCGGCTATCCTCATCGAGCAAGAAAACCGCAACGTGATCATATCCAAAACGCTGTGAGATCAAGTTCGCGGTTCGTTTCACGAGCGTGTCAATATCCAGCAAACCGGTAGCATCGCGAGCTACTTCGGCGGCGGTTTCAAGCTGAGCGGCACGACGCTGCACCTCTTCAAGCAGGCGAGCTTGTTCCAAAGCGACGGCGACCTCGTCAGCGACCGCCTGGACAATTTCGCGCTCGTCTTCGGTCCAATCGCCGGGCTTCTCTCCAAGAATCCCCAATTTACCCACGATCTCGCCGCGCACGGAGATTTGAGCCTCCAGCGTGTCCCCTCCATCGACGACTGCATCTGGGTACCGCGGACTGGTAAATTCAGCGTGTGTCACGAGTTTATCGTCACCCAACATCGACAGCAGCTGATCCCATGATTCCGCCGATTGCCGCTGATAAAGACTATCCAATTGACTTAGCGAGCGCTGGGTCTCCTCAAACAATCTGGCGTTTTCGAGGGAGGTGGATAACTGTCCGGCGATCAGCTCGAGCGTCTCTACCTCCGCGGTCTCGATGCTGCCGGGCTGTGTCGCCTCAATAGCCAGCGCTCCGAGCGACTGCCCCCGGCTGATAAGTGGCACAGCGACAGTCGTCCGTTGGGAGGCGCCGACACCAGACCCGTTCTCGGCAGAGATGACCACCGGCGCGCCGGTTGAGATCGCTTTTCCCAATGGGCCTCGATCCATCGGTAGGGGAACCCCGACTTGAGCGGTGTCTACGCCATCTGCAGCGCTTGCGCTGCGGACAATCAATTCTTCGCCCTCAACCATGCCGATCGCGACGCGATTGTAGCTAAAAGATGCGCGGATGATGTCGCTCGATTGAGACAGCAGTGTGTCGTAGTTCATTTGCTGACTCAAGATTGCGAACACATCGATCACTTTGCGATTGCGATCAGACAAGCCAGTGAGGTCGGAAATCAGGCGCGCGTTCTCGATGGCTACCGCCAACTGGTCGGCCATCGTCTGAAGAACGAGCACGTCTTCCTCATCGAACGCCTGCGGCTCCTCGCTCTGTACGTCTAGAGCGCCGATGATCTGGTCGCCAGCCCAAAGCGGTAGGGCAAGTTCTGAACGCGTACCTGGCAGATCCGGGTTAGCGAAGTGCACCTGATCGGCGCCTACATCCAGGGCGATACGGGGCTTGCCTGTACCCGTCACGTAACCGACGATACCTACCTTGCCGACGGGAAGACGATGCCCACGCTGCAGCATGCGTTTGCCGCCTTCAGATGAAGCGGCTCTCAGCACGGCGTTCTCGCGGTGTTGATCGATCAAGAAGACGCCTGCGTGATAATACCCAAAGCGGGTCGTGATCAGGTTGACGGTCTCATTCAGCAGCGATTCGACGTCGCGGATCGCGACGGCATCTCGTGCGACTTCGGACGCGGTTCTGATCTGCTCGGTGCGGTTTTGTACGCGCTGTTCAAGTGAACGGTAAAGCTCAGATAAATCCTCCGCCATAGCGTTGAAGGTTTTTGAAAGTACCCCGATCTCATCTTCACGCTTGGTCTCAACCCGAGCGGATAGATCTCCCATTGCGAAACGTTCGGCGAGGTTGGTTAATGATCGCAGTGGACGAATAGATTGACGAGTTGCGAATGGGACGACGACACCTACGAGCAAGACGGCTGCCAACACCAACAGTACCGTAAAAGGTGCCAGGTCATTCGCTTCCGCGAATATATCGGTCTGTGGCAGCTCGGTTACGATGCCAAGCTGCCATTCAGGGACCCACTCGTAAGCCGAAAGGACGAGGGTCCCTTCCGCGTTGATGTACTCCATTGATCCGGTAGGTTGATCACCAACCTGACTGAAGACCGGATGCGCATAGCCACCAATTGCCTCCGGTTCGGTTGCATAGCGTGGAAGTTGGATGAGCACATCGGGGGCGAGCAGCACAAACGTGCGTCCGCGCTCGACACGGTATACTCCGCGTTGTTCCCAGAAGATCTGCATCTCTTCAAGTAACGTACCCAGACGAGAAGGGCCATTGACACCGATGAGAAAGATAGGATGATCCGATTGGGTGCGGAAGGGAGCTTTGGTGTAGAAAGCGAGCGTACTCGGTCCCAAGATCGGATCGTCGAAAACAGGGTGGGTGTCGATTTCCATTGAGGGGTCTGAACCGCTGGTAAGGTCCGGAGATAGTTCTCCGATCCAGGCATCGTTCGTCGCAGTAAGGATCGAGCCATTTAGAGCGTCGACGAGAGCGAGATCCGAAAAAAGGACTTGGCCTTGCCGGCTGCGCAGTTCGGTCAACTCACTCAAGGCTACTTCAGTGGCTTCTGAATAGCGGCTGCTCGCAAGGGGTGCTTCCAGCAAATCCTGGGCAGCTTCACGCAATGCGCCACGCTGCGAACCCAGCTGTAATCGCTGCTCACGTATATCTGCCCACTCTGTCAGCACGGATACCTGTGCCTGAGCGGCTGAAGTCATCTGACTTGCCGCCTGAGATTCGAGCAGGTTACGAGCTCTGAAATAGGTGACGCCAGCCAGCAGCAGCATTGGGATGAGTACGAGCGGGACGATTGTAATCGCCAAGCGCATACCCAGGCCCATGCGTTGCCACCGATCACGCAGTGGTCGTGAGGGGCGTTCGTTCATTACACTCATGTTTCGCTCCCCTCTTTTTCATCCGGGATAGAGGATCGCGTTTGCTTTGAAGTTGCTGTTGGCTCGTGGTTCAGCGTTACTGTCGAGCGCGCCGCGTTCAGTGCACGTCCAAGTTCACGGGCAGTGGTATCCAGAATGGACTTCATATTCGGTGATCGACGCACTTTACTCGTAATTTCATGGATCAAGCGTTCACGACGGGCTGAGCGTTGGACTTGATCAAGCAGTTTGGCATTCTGGATTCCCGACGCGATCTGGCTTGAGATCGTCGCCAACAGGGCTGCGTCGTCTTCGCTGAAGCGGTTCTCGTTGTGAAAGTCGGTCAGTGCGAGTACACCCTGAATGTCTTCGCCAATCATCAAGGGAACGCCGAGCCAGGATTTGACCGCCGGATCGACCTTTTCAATTCCAAACAACTCGGCCTGCTGTCGAATTTCCTCATCAAACAGCAGCGGTTGACCCGAGCGGATCACTGCAGAGACCAGATCACCCGAGACAGCAGATGTCACGCCTTCACGCATCTCGCTTTCATCCGATGCATACTGGACAGTGTAAGCTTGCTGCTCGGGGTTATAAGTCGCAACCGATACTTCGACAGCGCCCATGATCTGGACGAGCTGTCGCTGTACGATGCGGTAAACCGAATCCAACCGCAGCATTTGAGATACTGCCTGACTGACGCGGTTGATGACCTCAAGTTCCAGCAGTCTGCGCTCTTCCTCTGCGCGCTGTCTGGCGCTTTCGAGAGAGAGAGCTGCCTGGCTGGCGATCGCCTCGACGAGCGCGATCTCTTCGTCGCTCCATGGTTCTGTACCTACAGAGCGCCGGGCTGTAATCGTGGCAATGCTCTCGCCACGCACATTGACGGGCACCGCCAGCTCGAGACCATTTTCGCTCACGACGGTCTGGGCTTGACGG
>CBFDDM010000016.1:0-39927 GCA_965603565.1 uncultured Anaerolineales bacterium
CCGCTTCAATTCCGCCCCCCCCCCAGCCAAGGACGCCCAATCCGTTGATCATCGTCGTGTGTGAGTCGGTCCCTACGAGCGTATCAGGGTAGGCGAGCGTAGCGCCATCCATTTCCTTGGTGAGCACGACCTCCGCAAGGTATTCCAGGTTCACCTGGTGGACGATCCCGGTGGCTGGCGGTACGACGCGAAAATGCTCAAAGGCATCCTGACCCCAACGCAGGAATTCATAACGTTCACGATTGCGCTGGAACTCGATCTCGGCATTGCGTTGTAGAGCTTCTGGCGTGGCGAAGAAATCGACCTGCACAGAGTGGTCGATGATTAAATCTACGGGAACTTTCGGGTTGATCCTGGCCGGATCGCCGCCCAGGCGAGCTAAAGCCGAACGCATCGCAGCGAGGTCGACAACCGCGGGAACACCGGTGAAATCCTGCATGATTACACGTGCTGGTTGAAATGGCACGTCTGTGCGGGTTTCACTCTGCGGTTGCCACGCTGCGAGATTTTTAACGTCTTCCGAGCGGATTTCGCGCTCGTTGACCTGACGCAGGACGGATTCCAGGAGCACTCGAATTGAATATGGAAGCCTGGAAATCGTCGTCAGTCCGGCTTCCTCCAGCGCTGATAAGCGAAATATCGTTAGCTCGCCTTCCTGGGTCGTTAAAGTTCCTTTTGCATTGAATGGGTCATGCATTTAACTAACTCCAATTTAAGAGTCTTAAGATCTGTGGTGCTTATTGAAGAGTATAATCGAACCAGGTTATCTTTTGTTTTGTGTAATCATTCACAGAAACTCAAAACACTTTTACCCGGTGGCCTTCATCCGGACGAATTTCCCAATAGATCTATACGATCATGCGTGTACACTGTGTAGGAGCGGCCTAGATTCTGCATCCAATAACTAACGCTTGACCGTCTAACTGCCTGCAGTGAGCGATCTGTCGTATTTTCAGCACCAGGCCAAACTTGAATGGTGCACACTTTTGAAAATCAACTTGTCGAGTCCTTTGTAAAGTATAAATTTGCCTATGCAAGCTGAGCGATCAACCACATCGAAATTCAAGCCCACGACCAATTCTGCACTGCAAGAGTTGAATGAATTATCGCTGGCTATTCTGCATGCCTCAGACTTACGCTCACTCCTAAGTGATGTGACGCTGCAGTTGATCGCTTACGCGCACGCGAGCAGTGGGTATGCGTGTATCTGGGATGATAAACTCGGCGAGGCACAGCTCATTTATGAATCCCACCAATCGCTTGGTTTGTTTCCTGTATGGGAATCTAAAGACCGCGAAGTGCCTCTAAGTCATGCCGCCCTCGAGCATGGACGGCCGATGCAGATTGAGATAAGCAAGTACGATCCTGCGCTCATCATTGAGGGAGATCATGGTCTCGAAATCTGCGGCGCGCTTGCCCTACCAATATCTTTGAGTGAACAGTGGTTGGGATGCATCATCCTGGCAACCCAGGATTGCGAAAATTTCTCGGCAACGGAAGGTTTGTTCTATGAACAGGTTGGCAGCCTGCTCGCGTTGGCTGTTTCGAAACTCCAGGCTCTGGAGGGTGAACGCAGGCGAATAAGCGAGCTTGAAGGACTGCATAGAGCAAGCCTGGGGCTAACTTCAAATCTTAATTTGGAGACAGTGCTGGATTCGATCTTAGAAAGCACACTTGATCTGGCCGATGCGGACGATGCTCACATATTTCTGTACGACGGTGAGGTGCTCATTTTTGGCGCCTCACGACGAGTTGACGGCCGCTCCATCGGACCGTATTCATCACCGAGGGAGCATGGTTTAACCTACACTGTTGCGCGCACCGGCGAACCCATTGTGATCACAGATGTCGATACACACCCGCTCTACGCAGATTGGCAGTGGGGAGGTTCGATCGTTGGGCTGCCACTAAAAATTGGTGACCGCGTTGTCGGCGTTATGAACATCGCCTTAATGCAACCCCATGAATTTGATGCTGACGAACTCCGAGGCCTGCAGTTGCTCGCTGACCAGGCCGCAGTGATGATCCAGAACGCTCGGCTTTTCGAACGCGTGGTCAAGGAGCGTCGAAACGTCGAGTTGGTCTATGAAGTTGCGCAAGAATTAGCCGAAAGCCTAAATCAGGATGAAATCCTGGGGCGCGCCCTGTCATCTACGGTGACACACCTCAACGCACACTCCGGCGAGATATTTTTGATTGAAGAAAATTCTGAGAGATTACACTTGAGAGCTTCGTCCCGACGAGATGGATTGAAGTTGCTCGAATTGGATGAATCTTTCAACTTGGCCGTTGGTCGTGGTTTGATGGGTTGGGTTGCCGAACATCGCCAATCCGTGCTTGTCCCAGATGTGAGTCGGGATGATCGCTGGGTAACTTTCGAAGGCATCGATGAAGCAGTTTGCACTGCCGTGGCGACCCCATTGGTGTCAGGCGGGACACTCATCGGGGTGATGGGTGTCTTTCAGACACAGGTTGGCGACTTCAATCAGGAACACCTTCATCTCTTAGAAGCGATTGCCCGCCAGGTGAGCCTGGCGATCTCGAATGCCCGGCGCTACGAGGCGCTCGAAAGGCGTCTGGCCGAACTCTCCGTCGTTCGGGAGGTCATTCAAGTCGTCAATCAGCGTCTGGAAATGGAGGGTTTGCTTGAGGAAGTCGTTCATCAGGTGGGCGAGGTTCTGGGATATCCTGTTGTCGAGGTTTATCTGGTGGAAGATTCCGATCTGGTGTTAGGTGCGGCTTATGGGGGCCCAATGGATATGGACACCCACTACGGGATCAACGAAGGCGCGCTGGGGCTTGCGGCTACAACGGGTGAGCCGGTCTTCCTGCCAGATGTGAGCAAAAGCAAATACTATGTCGCAGGATGGGAACACACCTGCTCGGAAATCGCGGTCCCGCTGCGCAAAGAAGATGTAGTTGTGGGCGTCCTTAACGTCGAATCACCTATTGTATACGGGTTGAACGAAGACGACATGCGCCTGCTGATTGTGCTGGCGGACCAGATTTCAATTGCACTTGAGAACGCGGCTCTTTATGACCGCCTCCGCGAGCACGCCGACGCCCTAGAGATGATGGTCGCAGAGCGGACGGCCGAGCTTGGGGATGCCCTCGTCAAAGCACAAGCAGCGGATCAACTCAAGACAGCCTTTGTCTCAGATGTGTCTCATGAACTACGGACCCCCCTGAGCAACATACGTCTCTATTTGGATCTGCTTCGTCGAGGGCCGGAAGATCGTTATCAAAACTACCTGCAAACGCTGGATCGTGAAACCAACCGTCTGGTCGCCTTGATCGAAGATCTGCTGGCGATTTCGAGCCTGGATGCTGGCACGACCGTGCCGAACGCGAAAGTTATTGACCTCAACAAGATCGCTCAAGCACTGGCTGAAGATCGAGAACGCCTGTATTCCGATCGAGACCTCCGACTCGCGCTCGAACTTGTAAGGGATATTCCTGCTGTAGAAGCCGATGAGAAAATGATCTCCCAAGTCGTCTCTAATCTGATGACGAACGCGCTGAACTACACGCCGGAGGGTGGGCGTGTGCAGGTCTTCACGGCATGCATTGATGATGAAAACGGCACTTGGTCTACGCTGTCTGTACGGGATGATGGCTATGGCATCCCTGAGCCAGAACTCGATCGGATTTTTGACCGGTTCTACCGGGGCAGCATCACGCGTAGGACCGGGACACCGGGCACCGGGCTGGGCCTATCGATCTGTAAGGAAATCCTTGAGCGGCATGGGGGACAGATTACCGTTAAGAGCAAACCGGGTGAAGGAAGCACATTTACGATCTGGCTGCCCGTCACCCGGTCGGGGGTCAATCGCGGTTGAATTTGCCCGCTACTTCAAGTCCAGCGCGGCGTATATCTCCTTAAGTTCAGTGTTTTCTTTTAAGAGCTTCAAGAAAGTTTTCAGCTTTTCGGGTTGACCCAGCCGGGTCTTGCCGTGGGCTTCTTCAATCTGATTGACCGTCTCCATCGTGTTATCTTTAACGAGCAATATCGGCACACCAAGCTGTTCCGATTGTTTGATGATCAATGGGCTGGGGTGCAGGTTGCCAGTCAGGATGAGCACCACCGTCGAAGTTTCAAGCGCAGCGAGCTGGATGTCGGTGCGATCACCTCCAGTTATGACTGCCTTGTTTGTGTAGCGACGGAATCGTGAAAGTGCCGCTTCGGCGGTCATCGCACCTACGGTAAGCGACTCGGCCAGCGCATCCGGGTCGAGATTTTCCGTGAGCACCTCAGCGTCGAGCAGCTCGACGAGTTCGCCGACGCTCAATGCCGAAAGGCGAGGCACGCTGGGCAGCGCACCCAGAACGTGGATGCCTTTTGCTTCCAGGAACGGCAACGCGTAGTCATTCAGGAATTCCCGCCCTTCTTCGGGGACCTGGTTGAGAATGATACCCAGCAGCTGTTCGCCGAGTCGGAAGCGAGCGGTGAGGACATCATCAACCAGTCGCATTTCGCCACGGTAAGGCACAATCACAAGCGCCGGCGCGCCGAGCACCTGGGCAACATGAAGGTTTGAAAGCCCCATCGCGTAGCCCTCACGCAAACTGGCACCACCTTCGAGCAGCAGGACATCTTTGTCCTTGCCGGCCTGCTCAGCGCACTGCTCGATCTTCTTGATCAGATCCTCTCCGTCCACACCTTTCAAGCGATTCCGCAGCGTCGTGGGTGTCACGATAACAGGCGCTGCCTCCAGCGGATCGCCTTCCAGCGACAAGGACTTATGCACGAAGACAGCATCTTCGTCGGCGAGCTTGCCTTCGGGCGTGCGCCATGGCTGCGTGCTGACCGGCTTGAGGTAGGCGAGGCTGTGGCCTTCAGACTGCAAGATTTGCCCGAGAGCGAGGCAAACAGCCGTCTTGCCTGAGTATGGCTCAACCGAAGTAATATAGAGCGATTTCATGAGCTACTCCCTGGGTGTGATTTTTCAGAATTACCTTTGGATTTATCACTCGATTCGAGAATAAGGCGCATATCGATGGCGATGCCGCCCTGTCCTTGCTCATACACGATGAAGGGATTAATATCCAGCTCCGCAATCACGGGAAAGTCCTGCACAAGCTGTGCGATACGTAGAATGGCGTCCACCAGGACCTCATGGTCGACGGGCGGCTCCCCGCGCACGCCCTCAAGGAGTGCGCTGGCTCGGATCTCTTTAAACATTTCACGCGCTTCCGCCGCCGAAAATGGCGCTACACGGAAAGAGACATCTTTCAGGGTTTCAACATAGATCCCGCCCAACCCAAATGTGACCAAGGGTCCAAATTGCGGATCCCGGTTCATGCCGATCAAGACTTCGAGTCCTTCAGGCACCATCTTCTGGACCAGACAGCCCCAGATGCGCGCCTCAGGAAGGTAGCGTTGGGCTCTATATGTGATCAGGTCGAAGGCATCACGCACGTCGGTGGCGTTCTCCAGATCGACCTTCACACCGCCTACATCTGTCTTGTGGAGGATGTCCGGGGAAGCAATTTTGAGCACGACCGGGAAGCCCATTTCGTTAGCGTGCTCGACGGCTTCCTCGGCAGTCTCTGCCAGCTGCGAGGCAGGAATCTCAAGTCCATATGCGGTGAGGATGGAGCGGGCCTCGGCATCGCCGATGGACACGCGTCCCTCGGAGAGAACCTCTTCGATGATCTGAGCGACGCTTTCTTTATCCACGTCGAAAGATTCGTACGTTGGCAACGGCCTCTCTTTGTATTTACGGAAGCGGCTCATACCCTCGAAAACCATCGCGGCACGCTCGGGAAAGCTGAAGTTGGGGACGTTGTGTTTCTCAAGCAGCCGTGTGCCTGCTTCCACACGCGCTTCGCCCATAAAACAAGCCAACACCGGGACTTCAACCTCGCTGGCAATCTCGGCGATCACTTCGGCTGTGCCGGTGATCTCTGTCATCGCCTGTGGTGTCAGGATGACAAGCACGCCGTCCACATGGGGATCCTTAACGACCTCTTCCAATGCAAAGCGGTAGCGGTCTGCCCGGGCATCGCCGAGCACATCAACCGGGTTGGCGGCGCTGGCCGCATCGGGTAGAAATTCCTCCAGCGCCTGGATGATCTTCGATTCGAAACGGGCTAACTGCAGACCTGAGCGTTCGATCGCGTCGGTGGCAAGGATGCCGGGACCACCTGCGTTGGTCACGATGGCAATCCGATCACCTTTCAGCGGAGGCAAATACCCGAAGGCGATGGCATAGTCGAAAAGGTCCTGCAGCGAGTGGGCCCGGATCACGCCCGATTGTTGGAAAGCGGCCTGGTAGGCTTGCTCTGAGCCGGCCAGAGAACCGGTGTGTGAGCTGACGGCGCGTGAGCCAGCCTGCGTCACTCCGGATTTAAGGGCAACGATTGGTTTTTGCCGGGTGACGTCGCGCGCCACCCGGATGAACTCCTGCCCGTCGGTGAGGCCTTCGATGTAGCAAAGAAGAACCCGGGACGTATCATCCTCTTTCCACACGCGCAGCAAATCGATTTCATCCACATCGGCTTTGTTTCCGAGAGAGACGAATTTGCTCAAACCGAGCCGCCCCGCCTGAGCCCAGTCAAGGATTGCGGTTCCCAACGCGCCTGATTGCGACATGAAGCCCATCGGCCCCTGAGGTGGCATATCGGCTGAGAAGCTGGCGTTCATCGGGGTGAATGTGTCGATCACGCCCAGGCAGTTGGGACCAATTAGCCGGATCTGGTACTCCTCGGCGATATCAATGAGTTCGCGCTCACGCTCGAGCCCTTCCATGCCGGCCTCTCTGAAACCGGCGCTGATGACGATCACCGCCGGGATTCCTTTCTCACCACAGGTGCGCAATGCGTCAGGGACATACGGATAAGGGATGACGATCACGGCCAGGTCGATCGGATCTTCGACATCGTTGACCGTGGGATAGGTTTTCAAACCGAGAATCGAATCGGCACCAGGATTGATCGGATACACCTGACGCCCGTCCTTGTAGTAACCACCATTTACAAGGTTGTCGAGAACAGCGTGCCCTAATTTTTCCGGACTGGTTGAAGCGCCGATAACGGCAATAGCTTTGGGTTCAAAAAAGGCTTCAAGCGACACAATCAAATCTCCCCGAATCAATGGCTTCCGTAGTGTACCTTTTTGGGTCCATGACGCACAGGGACGAGGTTCACTGGAAGTGTGGATAGATATCGTATTTACACGGACAATCTAATTGTAATAGAAGGGGGATGAACTAATGTGCACGACGGGATATTGAATTAACCCTCAAGCTCCATGATCGGCTGATAGGACTTGCGGTGTAGGGGTGATGTCCCGAATCTCTTCAGGGCGTGCTGATGCTCGGGTGTGCCGTAGCCTTTATGGTGTGAAAAACCATAGCCGGGGTATTTCTGATCGTACTCGATCATCACCCGATCGCGAGCCACTTTGGCCAAGATGGACGCCGACGATATCGAGAGCACAGAAACATCACCTTTTGGAAGCGCGGTTTGCGGGAGCGAATTTTCGGGCAGAAGTAGATGGTCGAGAAGTAGGAATTCAGGGCAGAGTGGGAGGTTATCGATCGCTCGCTGCATGGCAAGGCGCGTGGCAGGGATCAGTCCAAGCGTGTCCACTTTCCGAGCGCTGACCATCCCGACACTCCATGCCAGCGCGATTTCCTTCAGTGATCCATTCCAGTGGTTTCGCTGCTTGGCGGTGAGCATCTTTGAATCTCTAACGCCATCGAGGCTGCCGAGCAGGTCAAATCGATCCAGCGGCAAGATGACCACTCCGGCGGCGACAGGGCCAGCCCAAGCACCCCGACCGGCTTCATCGAGGCCTGCAATCAGCCGGTAACCGTGCTTGAGTAGTTCGATTTCGAGCCGCAGATCGGGTCTTTCAATCATTCACCGATTCACTTCCGTAGATACCTCGCAGATCGTTCAACCGGATACGGATCAGATCAAGGAACATCGCGATTGAATCGCGCAGGATGTTCACCCGGCTGCCAGGGTTGAAATACCAGTGGATCGGGATTTCAACGATGCGGAAACCTCGTTTGCGGGCGATGTACAGGATCTCCACATCGAAAGTCCAACCGTCCAGAGTTTGCTCCCGAAATAGCTCATCAACCACCTCGGATTTGAAGCATTTGAAACCGCATTGCGTGTCATGAATCCCGGGCAGCGTGATCAAGCGTACGAGCATGTTGAACATGCGACCAATCCAATGACGATAGGCCGGTTCTCCGATGCGCTCGGCGCCATGCACCTCCCGTGAGGCGATAGCCACATCGTATTCAGGCGCGACCGGTGGCAGGAAGAGGCTGACTTCCTCGATGGGCATGGATAGATCTGCATCGGCGATGAAGCGGTAGTCTCCCTGAGCTTCCAGCATGCCCCTTCTGACGGCGAGACCTTTGCCGGCGCGCTCTTCGGAGATGGCGCGCACAAATGGATAGCGTCTCTGGAAATCTGCAGCGATCTCAAAAGTTCGATCCTGGCTGCCATTTTCGACAATCAGGATCTGATACTCGTACGGTTGTGTCTCAAGGAATGTGATGATCTTGTTCAGGCTGATAGGTAGCCGGGTTTCCTCGTTGTAGGCAGGGATGATGATGGAAAGCAGAGGCGGCACGCAGCGCTCCAGATGTTTGCGATTTCAGGAGTAGACGGTATTGGCAAGGATCAGAATGGCGAAAATGCCGATAATGAAGAGTTCGACGAGCGCCATCGCGCCGAGCAGGATGATCTGCCGCCTCGAGAGCGGGATGCGCCTCTCGCGCAACGACCGCTGTCTGCGGGGCGTTAAAGCCGGCGCTTCTTCTCCGTATAACAGTCCCCGTTCCTCTCCCGATATTTCTGGCAAGTCAACGGGGGCATCGGGTCGAGGTGCAGGTTCGGGTGGAGCCTGTTCCTCAAGTTCAAGTTCTGGTCGCGGCGGCTCTCTCAGGACCTGGGCGATATCAAGGACATCGTCGCTATCCATGATAGGCTGATACTCTTGGAGATTAGCAGCAAAGTGATCGATAGCGTCTGCATGCACGACGCGAACTTTAGATTGAAGCGAATCGACGTGTGTGCGCGGGTCGGTGAAGATCAATATTGGCTCGACCTCCGGTAAGCCGAAACCTTGTTCTCGAAGGTAGCTCAGGAGCGTATCGGCCACGTTCATGGCGCGAACCTGGAGGTTTGGCTTTGCCGTCGTGAACTTTCTCGAGCTGCCGCTGCCAACCTTGAGCCATTCTTCCCCTTTTGCCCGAAAGACGCCTTTGAGAGGTGTGGGGATGATCAGCCGCACACCTTGCGGGCCGAGCAAGATCATGGGCGCCGTGACCGACGTCCCGGGGATTTGCAGGTTAGTGAGTGCGTAATATGCATGCTCGAGGTCTTTATCAAGCCGGTTGACGGTCCATTGCAGAGCTTTCATCTCGCCATACCAACTCAACCCGTGCTCGAATGTCGCTCGAATGCGATTCTCGAGGCTGATATCGCCGTTTTCGTCAATGTATTCAGAAAAATCCTTGTGTCTCATAGATTCACTTTTGCGTACTCACGGAGTATTTGCTTGTTCAAGAAGACCGGCGCGATCGCTCCGTTCGAGTCCTTGGATTGGATTACAAGCCATTATAAAGCAGACGGGATGCAAGACAAATGACATGTAGTAGGGACTTAACGGCTATAATTTAATCTGGAAGGTTACTATGATAACTAAAACAAAACCCTGGATTTACATCATTCTTGCATTGGCTTTTGTCTTCTCCCCGGCTCAGACGAAGGCACAATCTGATTCGGAAGTGCTGCTTCTGGAGACAAGCGGCCCGCTCACCCCTGCGATGGTCGAATACCTCAGCAGAGGTATAAGCAGGGCTGAAGATGAGAATGCCGAGGCGTTGATCTTCCAGATCGATACTCCTGGCGGGTCGATTGATTTGATGAATCGTATAGTGCGCATCATCCGCGGCAGCGAGGTGCCGGTGATTGTCTACGTCGCGCCGCGCGGTGCCATTGCAGGCAGCGCTGGCACAGTCATCACGCTTGCGGGGCACGTCGCGGCGATGGCACCTGAGACCGCCATTGGGGCAGCAAGCCCGGTCGGTGGACAGGGCGAGGATCTGAACGAGACGATCGAAGCCAAGACCAAGGAAATTTTAAAAGCGACGGTTCGTGGCCTGGCAGAGCGCCGGGGCGCGGAGGCCGTTGCGCTGGCTGAGGCCACCATCGAAGAAGCCACAGCGGTGTCTGCGGAGGAAGCGCTGGACGCAGGCTTGATCGACTTCGTTGTTGCGGATGTGGATGAATTGATCGCGGCAGTCGATGGTTTCGAATTGCCCGATGAAGACGGGCGCAGATTAGACACAGAAACTGCAGCGGTCACCGAAGTTCCCCAGAGATTTATCGAGCGATTCCTCCAGGTCCTTACCGATCCGAACATCGTTTTTCTGTTGATCGCCGTCGGCGTTCAGGCAGTTCTGATTGAGATTTCCGCCCCCGGCGGGTGGGTGGCCGGATTTATCGGCGTAGTCTGCCTTGCGCTGGGCATTTACGGACTCGGGATCCTGCCGGTTAACTGGTTTGGACTGGTCTTTATCATCACGGCGTTTGTACTTTTCTTCCTGGAGGTGAAGGTGCCGAGCTTCGGGGCTCTGACGGTGGTCGGGCTGGCGTCCTTCATTGTCGGATCATTGGTGCTCTTTAACACGGCGTCGACACCCAGCTTCTTCAGGGTGTCCATCCCGCTGGTGATTGGAACCGCGATTGCGACGGCCGCGTTTTTCATGACGATCGTCACGTTTGCAGTCCGCGCCCAATTGAAACAGCCGGAAGTCGGCAGGGAAGCGCTTGTCGGCCGCATAGGTAGAACCCGCAATGAGCTCTCACCGGCGGGGATGGTGCACGTGGCCGGCGAACTCTGGAGTGCTGTTTCGATCGATGGTGATATCATCCCTGCAGACACTGAAATTCGCGTCGCGGGTGTGGATGGCCTGCGCTTGAACGTTGAGCGCAAGGACAATCCGGCTAGTTGACTCAGGAAAGTTCAAACTGTACACTTGCGCCGAGTCAGTCAGGAGGGCTCTATGACATCATCTGCCTTTCGCTTGATCGTACGGACAGGTCCTAACCCAGGGACTGTCACTGAATTAACGAAGGAAGTCAGTTTAATCGGCCGCGATGTGACCAATGACGTCGTCATTGGTGACGCCGAGGTTTCCAGGCAGCACGCCCGCATCACGCGAACGCCGGGCGGTTATGTGCTTGAAGACCTGGGCTCAACAAATGGCACCTTCGTCAACGGCGAGCGGCTGACAACGCCGCGCGTTCTCAACCCGGGTGACCTGATTGCGTTCGGTGAGACGGTCACGCTCACTTTTGATGCCGTCGCTCCCGAAGCTGCAGCGACCGTGGCAAGCCCCGCGGCGGAGTCGCCCGAGACTGTCAGAGAAGCAGCCTCCAAACCGCCACCGCCCCAACCGCAGGGTGCGGCGCAGCCGGCCGCGCCTGCTGCACCAGCCGAGAAAAAGCGACGTTCACCATGGATGCTGGCAGGGATTGGTTGTTTTGTCCTCATCCTGGCCTGCGGCGGCTTCTTGTGGTTCATGGATCTCTTTTATCCGGATGTTCTTTACGCGCCGTTGCGCTTGCTCGGTTTCTATTAGAGTGATTTACGGCACCTTGATACGGGCGGCGTCAGCCGCCCTTTTTTTGTGTGCCGTCAGCGGATCACGCTTGAATGTAACCTCATCAGCCGCAATGCATCGAATAACTGTATGTGAGCAAATTTGAAGAGGAGTTTTTCATATGGAGATGGAGATCACATTTCCGGGCGGCGCACGCGTGGACGCGCAGTTCGGACCGTACACCGTAAAGACTGACCAACCGCCCATGGGAGGCGGCGAAGGGTCGGCACCGACACCGTTCGCGGTTTTCCTGGCATCCATCGGTACATGCGCCGGTATTTATGTGCTCGGATTCCTGCGCCAACGCGGTCTCCCTACAGAAGGCGTCCGCATCCGTCAGCGCATGCACAGCAATCCGGTTAGTGGTATGGTCAGCCAGATCGACCTGGAGATCGAGGTGCCGGAAGATTTCCCTGAAAAATACAAGGATTCACTTGTCCGTTCGGCTGAGCTTTGCGCCGTTAAGAAACATTTCGAATCACCACCGAATTTCAACATAAGCACGCGCACAATGGAATTCGCTCAAGCTTCGTGATCTCCCGCGCTACAATAGAGGGTGGAGAAACCATGATACAAGAACGCTCCACCCTCATTTTGATTTTGACAACGTTGTTGGTGGCTTGTGGCGCTGCAACTGGCACGACCGAGGCACCCTTAACCGCAGACCCTCAGCAGGCTGACGGGCAGCTCGTTCAGGAAGAACGTGAACGTATGGTCCGTCAGGGGGTTGTTGGATACGGCATCGAATCGGAAATCGTGATCGAAGCGATGCGCGCAACACCGCGGCACAAATTTGTCCCAGATGATTATCTTGATCAGGCTTACGCCAACCACCCGCTGCCAATTGGATTTGGACAGACGATTTCGCAACCGTATATTGTGGCGCTGATGTCACAAGAGCTCGGAGCAGAACCGGGTGAAAAAGTCCTGGAAATCGGGACCGGATCAGGTTATCAGGCCGCCGTGCTGGCCGAGATGGGGCTTGATGTTTACTCAATCGAAATCATCGAGCCGTTGGCCGAACGAGCCCGGCGAACGCTCGAGGAACTCGGCTACGATCAGGTCCATGTGCGCAATGCGGATGGCTATTTTGGATGGCCGGAGGAGGCGCCCTTTGATGGCATCATCGTGACCGCTGCCCCGGATCATGTACCCCAACCGCTTATTGAGCAGCTCGAGGTCGGTGCGGTGATGGTGATACCGGTTGGACCGGTTGGTGGATACCAAGAACTTTGGAAAATCACGAAGGTTTCCGAGGAAGAAGTGCAGTCGGAAAGTCTGGGAGGGGTGCGCTTTGTGCCGCTGACCAGGTCCGAGGACGTCGAATAAAGAAGATGATCTTAATGTAAAAAATCATCTCCTCCCGGCTGCAGCCGGGATTTTTTATCGGCCGACAGGAATCGAGAAATATCCTGGAGTGAACACTTCGCAGGGGCAAACCGTGAAGTGTTCCTACGGTTTGAAGATCTTGTTTTCGCCGGATGTGAGCGTGCTGGTTAAAAGTGCGAGCAAGTACGCGCCCCAGCCGGCAATGAGCGTCGCTTGAAAGCCCGCGTCCAGTGAGATCATCGCGGCTGCGACGCCGCTGATCCCCGAGAAAGCCCCGTTCACAGCCCACGCCCAGGGTATCCACCCGGGATGACCCAACTCGAGGTTCCGCAGCCCGGACGCGAACGGGACGCCCATCAATATGCCTAATGGGAGCAGCACTGCGCCCATCGCCAGCCATCTTGCACTTTCGTTTGCTGGCAGCAGCAGGTGGATCAACGGCGATACGATCAGCAGGGTCAAAGCGAGGTAAGCAAGCAGCACTAACAATGCACTCTGCAGACTGACACGTGGTGAAAGCCAGCTGCCGATCCCGGACCCGAAGAGAATGATGAAGAGCACACCTGCCAGTGATTCGGCGGGATGATCCAGCAGCAGCGTGAACTGCTGAATGAGCGGGATCTCAACCAGCAAATAACCACCGCCCAGAGCGGCGAAGTAGAGCAGAGTTGTGAAATTGGGGCGTGCTAAAGAGCGGTCCCGCCGACTGAAGAACAGCGAGGCCGCCACCAACAGGACGGCTAGCAGCACCATCAGAGCCATCAACACCAGGAGAACAAAATAGCCGCTGCCTCCAAACGGCTGCCAGAATAGACCCAGTGAAGCGAGTATCTCCGGCGTCTGACCCCATCTGAAGAAGTGATTGAAATACGGTTTGTCGTCGCGGGGCGCCTCCAGGCGGAAGGAATAGTCTTCAGCGGCGTCTGGATTCTCGAGCAGCGCCTCGTAAAGCTCATGGTAGATAGGTTCAGGCAGGCGGTTATAGCGGTTAATGTCAGATAGCCCGATATCGGGCAGGATCAGCGCGTCAAACGCGTTGAGCTCGAGAAATGCGCGCACTTCGGCAAGTTCTGATGGATCAAAGGGTTGTGGTGAGACGAGCATTGTGGCTGTGCGGATGCCACGGAAGGCGATAGCACGACTGCGGATATCGTCTACACCAGCCTGGCGCAGTGCGCTGAGCAATGTGTTCCAGGTACGGGCCGAATCACTGGGTGGGGTACCGATCCAGCGTGTGATAACCATGATCCCATCCGAATCGAGCCGGCTCCACGAATCTGAGAACGCGTCTACGGTAAGCAGGTAATTCTCTCCCAGACTAAACGCGCCAGAAGTCACGGGGCGAAATGCGTCGCTGAGTGCGAACTCGATGACGTCGTAGCTGCGTTCCTCTGAAGAAAGCACCCCCCGGCTGGAGCGATCGCGCACATTCAGATCGGGTCGCGCCAGTAGATCATAGCTGAAATCGGAATACCTACCCCGCAGCAAATCGGTCAGGATGGGTTGGTCGTTTGGAAGCCAGATGTGTGCGTCGGAAAGTGCCAGAGCGAAGATCGCTGGAGTCCCGGCACCCCAATCGAGCAGAAGGGCATTGGATGCGGGACGAAGTCTGTAGGCGATCGATGCGGGCAGCCTGGCGCCAATTTCGTATGCGTCCGTGTCATCTTGAGAGAGATGGGTGAGGGGTAAAGGACCTTCTCCATCCAGGAAGACTCCTGCTTGCTCGGGAAGTGTGACGGAAGTGTTTAAGCTGAGACCGGGGAAGCTGCGCAGACCGGGCCTCTCAATCACATCGAGGCGCTCAGTGGGCCCCCATTCCGTTATGGTGAGCCGGGCGCCAGTGGCGAGTCTGGCGGCGCTCAAGGACTTGTAAGGAGAAAGCGTCAGTCGCAGTGGTTCGATTGGGATCGTGAACGACACCAGTGCGAGCAGTGAAGCTATTCCGGTCGCAAACAGATATTTGCGTGAGGCGCTCAGCACCATCGAGGCGAAAAGTCCGAGCGATATGATGAGCCCGATTGCTCCTTCTCCGCCGAGCACGTCGACGCTCACCAGCGCGAGCGGACAACCGATCGCAGCACCAATCATGTTCGCCGCATATGGCCGGTATGCTTCGGTGCCCGCAGCATCGAGTGCCGACCCGATCGTCCATCCAGCAGCCAGGAAAGGCGCCCCCGAGACCGTAAAGTACAGCAGCAGGATCCACCATTGCCGCGCGTCCCAGGCGATGCTGTAAGAATCGAATGGAAGCGCGTTGATGATCAGGTAGGCAAGCAAGACGGTGACGGAGAAGAGAAGCCCGAGCAGATAGGGTGCGGGCTGAACTCTGCGAATCGATAAAAGCAACCCGCTGGCAGCAAACCCCATCGTGGCGATGCTGATCACAACGAATGCGAAGTGGTAAAACTGTTGGACAGCAAAGAGCCTTGTCAGCGTGATCTCGTAAGCCAGGCTGGCGGCGGAGATCATGATGATGCCCCAGGTGAGACGTGCGTTGTTGCGCCACATAGCTATCTTGATTCTACAATAATGACCTTCACTCAGGCATGATAACCAGTGAGATTCGAGTATGATTGACCCTATGCCATACGTGACGTGGCTGTCAAAAAATAATCGGCGGTTGAAGGGGCTCTCGATCGTTATGGTCGCCGCGTTGACGATGCTTTCCTCTTGTATTCCTGGGGAGACGCCAGAGCCTTCTCGGAGCTCGGGGACAGAGGCACATCTTTGGTTAGTGAGAACCTCAACGCCCCGTGCCGAAGTGTCCGAACCCGAAGGAAAAGCGACGCTTCAAGAGGGGACCCCGGTCGCGGGAAACCTGCCGACGGTATGGGCAGATTGCGCGCAGAAGGAAGGCCAGATTAAGCGCGATCAGTATTCAAGCCGACTTCTTGGAGAGCATGTCCCCGTCCTGGTCTACCTGCCACCCTGCTACTCAAAGACACAAGAGTATCCGGTGCTCTTCCTGCTGCACGGCAAACCTCAAGACGAAAATCACTGGTTGATCCTTGGAATCGAGCAAGCGCTAAATCAGAAGATCGCTGCCGGAGAAATAGGTGCTGTCATCCTGGTGATGCCGGAGCAACCCGAACCACTTTTCAGCCAGACGGATGGCGGGGCGGGTTCCTACGAGGGCGAGTTTTTATCGATGCTGATGCCTTACATCGAAGACCAGTATGCTGTCAGCATTCGCCCGGATGACCGTGCAATTGCAGGAATTTCACGTGGGGGTGTCTGGGCGCTGGAGATCGCTTTTGCAAACCCCGGGCGGTTTTCAGGTGTGGCTGCACTTAGCCCGGCGCTGAATGTGAACGATGCCCGGGAAGCATACGACCCATTCTTCCTCGCCCGGAATGCAGGCGACCTGCCTGGACGAATTTTCCTGGCGAGTGGGGATGTGGACTCGGCTGCCGCCGACACGGAGAGATTGCACGAAATCCTTGAACAAAGGGGGATCGCCCACCGATACTCGACTGTGCCTGGTGGGCATGAAGGCGGCACGTGGGTGCAGTTTGTGAGCGAGATGATGGATTACCTGACTCAGGATTGGCAATTTAAATGAGAGTAAAGGCGCACGGCAGTGCGCCTCTAGGTAACTACTCAGTTAATCAGGCTGTTTCCAGTTCCTCAGAACTTGCTGTTGGTTGGAAGGTTAGGCCGTCCGGCCCACGATCGACACGGATGATATCGCCCGGTTTGATTTCTCCAGAGAGCATTTCCATGGCGAGCGGGTCCTGGAGTTCGCGCTGGATGGCACGCTTCAGAGGCCTCGCTCCGTAGACCGGCTCGTAGCCTACCTCGGCCAGATGCGCCTTGGCCTGCTCTGTGATCTCGAGTTGGTAGCCCTGCTCCTGTAGGCGCCCACGCACGTGGCGAAGTTGGATGTCCACGATCTTCTTGAGATGCTCACGTGTGAGACGATGGAAGACCACGATCTCATCGATACGGTTGAGGAACTCGGGTCGGAAATACTTCGTCAGCAAATCGCGCACCTCGCGCTCTGTTGTATCTGCAGTTCCTTCCTGGCTATCCCACAATTCGGTGCCAAGGTTGCTGGTCATGATAACGACTGTGTTGCGGAAGTCTACCGTGCGTCCCTGCCCATCCGTAAGGCGTCCGTCATCAAGAAGCTGGAGCAGCACGTTAAAGACCTCGTAGTGTGCCTTCTCGATCTCGTCCAGCAGGATCACGCTATAGGGACGACGACGGACCGCTTCGGTGAGCTGACCACCCTCCTCGTAGCCAACATATCCTGGTGGGGCGCCGATCATGCGGGAGACGGTATGTTTCTCCTGGTACTCGCCCATATCGATCCGAACCATCGCTGATTCGTCATCAAAAAGGAACTCGGCCAGCGCCCGCGCGAGCTCTGTCTTGCCGACGCCGGTGGGACCAAGGAAAATGAATGACCCGATCGGGCGGTTTGGGTCCTGAAGACCAGACCGCGAGCGCCGAACGGCGTTTGCGACTGCTTCAATGGCCTCATCCTGCCCAATCACCCGCTGGTGGATGCGGTCTTCCATTCGAAGCAGTTTCTGCATTTCTCCTTCGAGCAACTTCGATACAGGGATGCCTGTCCAGCGTGAGACCACACCGGCGATATCCTCGGCGTCGACCTCTTCCTTCAGGAGCGCCGATTGCCCCTGAATTTCTTTGATGCGCTGTTCCTGCTCGGCGACCATTTCCTCGAGTTCGCGCAACGTACCGTAGCGCAGCCGGGCGGCTTCCTCCAGGTCCGAACTGCGTTCCGCCCGCTCAATCTGCAAGCGGGTCTCCTCGATTTGCTTTTTCGTGGAGCGCAGTTCCTGGATGGCTTCCTTCTCGGCCTGCCAGCGCGCGGTCAGTTGGTTGGACTCCTCACGCAGGTCAGCCAATTCGCTTTCGATGCGTTCCAAACGCTCTCGAGACGCCTGGTCTTTTTCCTTCTTAAGCGCCTCGCGTTCGATCTCCAACTGCATAATCTGACGATCAACCTCGTCAAGCGCTTGAGGCTTCGAATCAATCTCGGTGCGCAGCCGGGCAGCCGATTCGTCGATCAGGTCAATGGCCTTATCCGGGAGGAATCGGTCTGCAATGTAGCGGTGAGAGAGCGTCGCGGCGGCGATGACGGCGCTGTCCTGAATGCGCACGCCGTGATGGACCTCGTAGCGGTCCTTCAGGCCCCGCAAAATACTCACCGTATCTTCGACGCTCGGCTCAGCGACGAAAACCGGCTGGAAGCGCCGTTCAAGCGCAGCGTCCTTCTCAATATGTTTACGATATTCGTCCAGTGTGGTGGCACCGATCATGTGAAGCTCGCCACGCGCCAGCATGGGTTTGAGCATATTGCCGGCATCCATGGCGCCTTCCGCTGCGCCCGCACCGACGACCGTGTGCATCTCATCGAGAAAGAGGATTACCTCGCCAGCTGAATCCGTGATCTCTTTCAGCACGGCTTTCAGGCGCTCCTCGAACTCACCGCGGTACTTAGACCCTGCGACGAGAGCGCCCATATCCAATTGAACCAGGCGCCGGTTCTTGAGCCCCTCGGGTACATCGCCATTGACGATGCGCTGTGCAAGACCTTCGACAATGGCGGTCTTTCCGACGCCAGGTTCACCGATTAATGCCGGGTTGTTCTTGGTCCGGCGTGAGATGACCTGAATCACTCGCCGGATCTCCTCGTCGCGTCCGATCACAGGATCGAGCTTGCCGCGTCTGGCAAGTTGGGTAAGATCGCGCCCGTACTTCTCAAGAGCCTGGAATGTGTCTTCCGGGTTCGGAGTCACCACTCGCTGTGAGCCGCGGATCGAGGTGAGCACATTGAGGATCGCTTCAGGTGTAATTCCAAATGACTTCAGTCGATCCGCTTCAGGCCCACCCGCTAATGCGAGCAAGATGTGCTCGGTCGAGACGTATTCGTCTTTCATCGACGCGGCCTGTTTCTCAGCGACCGAAAGCACATCCGAAGCGCTGCGAGAGAGTCCGGGCTGGCTGGTGACCCCCTGCATGCTGGCGCGCCTGGAGAGCTGCTCCTCGAGGGAGTCAGTTAATCGCCCTGTGCCGCCGGATAATTGAGTGACGATTGCGTTGACCACGCCTTCGGGCTGGCGAACCAGTGCCAACAGGATATGGATCGGCTCGATGTCAGCATGTCCGTAATCCTGCGCGATCGATTGCGCATCTACCAGACCAGCTTGAGCTTTTTGTGTATACCTTTCCAAATTCATATCTTCACCTCAATACTTGAGATCAAATTGAACATGGTGATCAATTCTCCATGGCGGATCATAGACAGCACCATACAATTTTGATTCTAGGAGGTGTTTGTATGAACTCCGTAGGAGCGTTGTTAACGGAAGATTTGCAAAAGAGTTAATGGATTTCAAATGTCATATATGCGGTTTTCTAACGGACAGGAGATATCTTAAACATGTAATTTGACAAGTACTGCATGTTTATCCAACGGAGGATTACAAATGCCAAGGTATTACATTGCTCCACGTGATTATCGCACGATGCGCCGCTACCAGCCGACCGGCTTTAATGGTGGCCGTCGCCTGCCGATCGATGTGCGCGCAGATGAAGAGGCTTATGAGATCACGGCCGAAGTTCCCGGTTTGACCGCTGAAGACGTCAAAATCGAGATTCTTGAGAATATTGTAACGCTGCGCGCCGAGCTCGAGACGGAAGAAGATGGCGAGCACGTGTTGCTCCGCGAGCGCGGACCTGTTTCATTTGAGCGACGCTTGCGACTTCCCGATCCTTTGGATGTCGACGGGGCGGAAGCTAAAATTGAGAATGGTCTTCTGCGACTTCGCCTGCCCAAGGCCGAAGAAGCACGACCAAAGAAGATTGAGGTCAAAGCGTAATTAGCAGCAGATATAACTGCGGTACAATGGGCGGCGAGAGCCGCCCATTGTCTTTAAATCAAAGGTGAGGAAAGCATGTTTCCGATCAGGGATACCATTCGCTCTAGATCCTTTCCTCTGGTCAACCTGGCGCTTATTGCCACGAACGTTCTGGTTTTTCTCTTCCAGGCATCACTGAGCCAGCAAGGATTCGTGCGCATCATACAACTCTATGGACTTGTGCCGGCGCAGTTCTCGATCTCAAACCCCGTGAGGATCTTTACGATATTCTCATCGATGTTCATGCATGGCGGTTGGTTCCATCTCATAAGCAACATGTGGACGCTATATATCTTTGGCGATAATGTCGAGGATCGCATGGGGTCGGGCAAATATTTAGTCTTTTACCTGCTCGCGGGGGTTGTAGCAGCAGTGACACACATCTTTTTTACCCCTGATCTGCAACAGCCGACAGTTGGTGCGAGCGGCGCGGTGGCCGGCGTCTTGGGCGCATATTTCCTGCTTTTCCCAAGCTCGAGGGTAGTCACGTTCATCCCGCTGTTCTTCATACCCTGGTTTGTGCAGATCCCGGCCTTCATTTACTTGGGCATCTGGTTTTTCTCGCAGGTCGCCAACGGGGTCATGCTGGATCAAGCGATGACCGGCATTGCCTGGTGGGCCCATATAGGTGGCTTTGTGACCGGCTTGGTGCTGGTACGTAACTTCGCTCGCTCCAACGAGGTTGACGTTGCCTTCCATCAAGGTGATGTCTGGCCCGGGTAATATAAAATTATAGAAACGACCAGTTCCTCGGAAAGGGGCTTCACATGAGCGAACGCAACCCTTCCATCAATCCAAATCACGCGAATCTAAAGGAGCTGACGCTTCTACCTGGGGTCGGTGAGGCGTTAGCCCAACGCATAATGGAGCAGCGCCCGTTCACCGCGATCGAGGACATGCGTCGTGTGCCAGGCCTGGGCGCTGTGACGCTCGAGCGGATGCGGCCCATGCTCGCGTTGGATGTGCAAGAGCAGGTCTCTACTGAACTCAATGAGGCCTCCAGGGCAGAAGTTGCATCTGAAATGAAGGGCGATGAATACGCAAAATCGGAAAGAGCTGCCGAAGCACTTGTGACACGCTCTCAGGTGCTGGGGATCAGTGCTGCAGTGGCGGGTGTAGGGGTGATCATTTCAATCTTGCTGGTGCTTTCCATATTCATTGGCATCAACCGGACGTTGAATTATTCACGCCATTCCGCTGTGCGAGAATTGATCGGCAATGTCGATCAACTCGAAGATCAACTGGAAGTTATCGATACGACGCTTTCCGGTGTTGATCGACGTCTGGCGGCGCTTGAAGGTTTGAGTGGGCGTATGACCACGCTGGAAAATGAGCTAGCGGCCCTTGATACCGAGGTGCAGGCTGCGACAAGCCAGGTTGAGCAGATGCGCACACGCTTAGAGGAAGCCTCGCTTCAAATCGAGGAACTGGCACGTCAATCGGAAAATCAAGCTACCTTCTTCGAGCGGCTGCAGGAATTGTTGAACGAGTTGTTCGCCAGCCCTGTTGAGGAGAATGCAGGATGACAGAAGAGCAGAAACCTGAAGAAAACAAAGCGGAAATCTCATCTGAAAGAGATGCGGCTGCACCTAAGCAGGAGAAATCGCCTGCGGAACCCTCGATGGCCGCCCGCGCGATACGCTGGATATTTCGCATGCTGGTGACGATCTTGCTGGGCATCGCATTGGGTGCCGGGATTTACTACGGTGCACGCAATTTTTATCGGGACGCGATCGAACCACTGCAGACGATCGATCAACGCATGCGGGAGATCGAAACAAGCGCCTCAGAATTGGGGGCAACCGTTCGCAAGGAGCGCACATCCACTTCTGAGGAAATTGCCGAACTACGGGGCAACTTAAGCACACAAGTCGAAGAGATCGCGTCAATCTCGGCACAAATTTCTCGGCTCGAAACACGGATCGAAAACCAGGCCGAGGCTCTGGACGAGGTTGCAGACCTTAGAGATGAACTTCATCAAGTCGAGCTGGATCTGGAAGACACCGATGAAAGAATGCAGGCGCTAGAGGCCATTGTCGAAGCGGGCGAACTCCCTGCCGAGCGCGTCAGGGAAACGCTGCAGTTGATGCGCACGATGAACTTGATGACGCGAGCGCGTTTATGGATCGAGCAGGATAATTTCGGTCTTGCAGCGGAAGATATCCAGACCGCGTTAGAGATTATGGGGCCGCTCGTTGAAGAGGCAGACCCTGAGAGTGAAACGGGCAGCCGGCTGCAGGAGCTATCAGATCGGCTCACGGTGGCTGCGGAAATCGTCAGGTCGAACCCCGGCCTTGCCGAAGAGGAACTGGAGATCGTCTGGAAATTATTGATCGAAGCCAGCGCGCCTTGAGCTCAGCAACCATCTAAACTCAGGAGGAGAGATCGTCATGCAAGAGGAAGAACAGACAGCCGAACCGATCGAAAACGAAACCCAACAGACAGCCGAACCAGAAGCGCCGGGTCAGGAAGCGGATGTAAAAGCGGTCGAGCAGTCGGAAGAAGAAACTGAAAGGCCTCGTCGATTGCGCCGGTTCCTGGTCTGGACCGTGGGTTTGCTCCTGCTCTTTGCTTTAGGTGTGGTCGCGGCCTGGTTCCTTCAGATCAAACCCATGCGCGAGCAAAATCGCGTGCTGCAAATCGATCTCGCCGAAGCCCAGCAGACCGTGGACTCGCTTACGAGTGAAGTCGAGATATTGAGGCCGCTTGAAGCCGAGAATGAAGCGCTTGAAGAGCAAGTCGCAGAGCTTGAGAGCCACATTTTCTTGCTGGATGTACTTGTCGATGTATCCGAAGCCCAGCTTGCGCTGGTGGAGGAAGATCCGATTGCGGCAAAAGACGCACTCCAGGGGACAGCTGAGCGGTTGCAGCAGCTTGAAGAGCGCCTCAGCGGGGCAAACGCCGAAACCGTGCGTGGGATGAGCGAACGGCTTGCGTTAGCGCTTGAGGAAGTCGAGACAGATGAGTTTGCCGCTCGACGTGATCTTGAGATTTTGGCCAACAACTTGATCGCGCTTGAGCAGCGCTTATTCGGTGAGTGAAAGGCGAGCTTATCACCAAAAGGCCCCCGGTTCGTCCGGGGGCTTTTTTGTGTTAGCTAGGTTTCGGCTTGAATTTTGTTGAGAACAACCCGATCGGTCGGAAACGATAAATCAGGAAGATCCTGTACTGAGAAGAAATCAAGCGCTTGCAGATCCCCTCCTGCAACCAATAGGGCCTGTTCGTGAATCCGGGACTTGAACCAGATACCAACCGTGTGTTGATCGGTATTATGGAAATTTGATTGCACGGCATATATCTCGCCTAATGAGACATGCACACCCAGCTCTTCTAGCGCCTCCCGACGTGCCGCTGCGTGGATGTCCTCATCCCACTCCACGTGCCCGCAGGGTATACACCAACTTCCACCCCGCCGCTGTCCCAAAAGGACGCAGTCTCCCTTGAGAACCAACAGAGCAACACCAACGGTCGGATTGCGGTATCGTATCCACCCACAGCGCGGACAGCGCTTGCGCAGACGTCCCTCATCGCTGAAGGGTTCGAGCGATGCGCCACATAACGGGCAGAACCGGAATGGGTCCAGCGGGCTTTGCGCGCGGGAATGTTCTAGACTGTCTCTCATGCGGGGTCAGGGTGAATAGCGGGCAGCAGAGGCAATGCTCCCGACTTTTTCCAATTCTGAATGAGGCGAGACGATCTCCACATCGCCTCCGTCTTGCAGCACTTTCTGAACCGCCATTTCAACCACATCCTCGATCTCTTCGATCGCACTCCCGCAGAACGGGCAGCCTTCGCTGGCCTCGGCTGTGATGAAACCGCAATTGGTACATTTGAATCCGGGCGCGCGGTAACCCTCTTGAATTACCAGGGTCTGTGCGTTTCCGGCATACACAGCCTGGAGCGTGTCTTCAAGACCGGCTGCGCCGTGCTCTTTCGCTGCGGCGGTTAGGACCCGGTTGATCAAATCCTGCTCCTGATGCTCTTTGGCTTCATCCACGACCTGCCTGGCTTTTTCCAGCACCTGTGAGTGACCAGCAGCCATGTCCATGGGGAAGGTTCCCAGGACGAGACTCTGCCAGCGCTTGGGGAGCAGATCGATAAAGCGCTGGGTGATCTGTTCGGAGCCGCCAATCAAGATCCTGCGGACGCGGTTTTGATCGAAGAAATCCGCAGCAAACTCGGCCGAATCTCTTAAATTGCGCTCAATCAATTCTTCCGTGTAACGTGTCTGCCCTGCGGTACCGCCGCGCCGACCCGTAGCCTGTGATCCCCCACCACTCTTCGTGTGACGCACGGTTTCTCCCATAATGCCTTCTTGTTCGCTGAGTTCTCCAAGGTGAAAGTGAAATGCGCGTAATCCTTGTTTGTCCACGATGGCAACACCGTAGTGTCCGAAGTGGTCCAACAAGGCAGCGAGCGGCTTGACATACGGCTTAGGCAGTAGCCGGGCACGGTTCCGAACGGGTATGGGCAATTTTATGGGGTGGAAGAAACCTTCCGGATGGCAGGAGAATAGGACCAATCCTTGACCGGAAGCGTCGTAGCGATGTTCGAGGTAAGAATGAACGGCTTCAACATCATCGGGGGCTTGTGAGCTGAAGGGTTTCAGCATCTGGCGGGCGCGAAGCTTGGCTTGCTCGGTAGTGGTCAGTGAGGGTTCAAAATTCAGATAGACGCTTAAGACAGGGTGTGTTGACTGAAACTCGATGAGCTCCTGGAGATCGTTCTCGCGCAACATAGCTGTCCTCCTCCGCTGGCGAGGCAAGGCATCATGCCTTGACCTCAGGGGCGAGCGCCAATGGTCAGTGCTATAGCCACCTCCTCATTATCGCGAATTACGGTTAGCGTGACGGACTGACCTGCCTTGGTGTATTTAAAGAGATAAGAGAGCAGGTCGGCAAAATTAAAGATCGGATCGCCATCGATGGCAATGATCAAGTCGCCACCGCTGCGCAGATTGGGGATCTCCGTTTCAGAGGTGCCGCCGCGCAGGCCGGCCTGGTCAGCCGGTCCGCCCGGAACGACATCAGTGATGTAGGCACCATTAGTAAACGGATTAAAGCCCAGCGCTTCGATCGTCTTTAAGTTCCAGAGATCGTCATCCAGGCTGGAAATACCCATGTACGGATAGCGGTATTCGCCGTTCTGGATGATCCCGGGAGCTACCCTCCGCACAATGTTGACCGGGATCGCGAAACCAACACCGGAACTGGCAGCTTCGCCCTCGACGGTGAAGCTCTCGGTCTGGATGGCGCGATTGACTCCAATCACTTCACCGTTCATGTTCAGCAGTGGCCCACCCGAATTTCCGGGGTTAATGGCGGCATCGGTCTGAATCAGGTCTCCTGCTGAGAAGCGCAGCCCATCGGGGGTGGTTCTCTCCGATTCGAGCGTTCTGCCGATGGCGGATATGATGCCAACCGTCATCGTGCCGCGCAGTCCAAATGGGTTTCCGATGGCGACGACGAACTCACCCACCCGGGCCTGATCCGAATCGCCCAATGGGATCGGGCTCAGATATTCCTGATCGATATCGACCTTTAAGACCGCCAGGTCAGAATCGGGGTCGGTGCCGATGATTTTGGCCCAGGCTTTTACGCCAGATGGGAAATCGACTTCGATCTCGTCGGCGCGATCAACTACGTGATGGTTTGTGATGATATAGCCCTGATCATCAATCACGAAGCCGGAGCCCTGGCCAGTGGGCAGCGTACTCGCCAGCCCGGCGGTGGCGTTGTCAAACGTCCAGATTGTGACTACGCCAGGGCTGATCCGTAAATAAAGCGAGATTAGATCACCCTCGGTGATCTCGGTTTGGTCGTTGATGATGGGGGATGTTAGATTAACAGCGGGCGCAGTCGAAGCGGGGAGTTCGATCGCCGGCGGCAGAGTTTCTTCGGCTTCATTGGGTGCTACCAGCTCCACGCCGCAGGCAAGATTCGCCAAGAGCAGTGTCGTGCCTACTAATGCAATCAGGTATTTCCTCGTCGTCATTCTTGCCTACCAATCCTGAAAAAAACCGGCCAACCTTCGTACTGGCTATTCTTTCTCCAAATTAACCAGTTCCTCGAACAACTCGCGCTCGCGATCGTTCAAATCCTCAGGAATCTCGACGTTAAGTTCTACGAAAAGGTCGCCGTTCCTGGATGATTCACGCAGTCGCGGCATGCCACGACCTTTCAACCGGAATGATTGGCCGGGTTGGCTGCCTGCAGGGATCGTCAAGATGACGTCACCGCTAAGCGTAGGCACCTTGACCTCACCACCCAGGACTGCCGTATACAGGTCGACGGTCACCTGCGTGTGCAGGTCATCTCTCTTGCGGGTAAAACGTGGGTCGTCCTGAACGTTTACGCGCAGATAAAGGTCTCCGGAGCCAGCCGAGCCCGGCTCGCCCTTGCCGCTCACGCGCACTCGCGTCCCGGTTTTCGATCCGGGCGGGATCGAGACCTCCAGGCGGTTGCCATCGCGCTGGATGACGCGCTCGGTGCCTGTGAAGGCTTCCGTCAGGCTGATCTGAATCGGCTGCTCGATATCACGGCCGCGCCGGGGAGTGCGCGCCTGCCGGCGGCCAAAACCGCCGACGCCCTGCGCCGCGCTACCACCAAAGATTGAGTTGAAGAAATCGGAGAAACCACCCCCACCAAAAATGTCGCCCAGATCACCGACTTCCACCCGCACGTTGCCGCCCCCCGGGTAACCAGTGGACCACTGGGACCAGTCAAAATTACCCGGATCACGGCCGGTACGTTCCCAGTCGCGGTAGGAAGAACCAAGCTGGTCGTATTTCGCTCGCTTCTTTGTGTCGCCAAGAACCTCGTAGGCTTCGTTGATTTCTTTGAAGCGCGCCTCGGCTTCAGGATCATCCGGGTTTTTGTCGGGATGGTATTTCAGCGCGAGCTTACGATAGGTTTTCTTAATCTCTTCATCACTGGCGCCACGCTCGACGCCAAGAATTTTGTAGTAGTCCTTATATTCCATAGGTAGTGTTTTCGGTCAGTCGAATTTATATTGAGTTGTTTTGGTACAACAATCACGCTTGTACTTAAGAAATTCTAACACCAACGCGTTCTTAACGCGGATGTCGTGGCACCTTATGGTGATTTAGGCGAAACGGAAACCGTGCTATTATAGCCGCATGATGGACAGGATTAACTTGGAGCGTGTTTTGATTGTGGACGAGGATCCCGATGTGCTCGATCTGATGGCACGTGAGATTCTCAAACCGATGGGCTATCAGGTCGCAACAGCGGCGGATGCAGGGTCTGCCATTCAACAAGCGCTGCAATTTGGTCCTGATTTGATCATCGCAAGCCTGACGCTGCCTGGCCTGAGCGGAAAAGATCTGCTCGTGGCGCTGCGATCACAGGGAACGGATGTACCCATGCTGGTCACCGCGCCCGAGGGAATGGAATCGGACGCCATCCAGGCTTTCCGTTTGGGAGCCCATGACTACCTGGTCAAGCCATTGCGCGAAGCGGAGGTTGTCGCCGCGTTAGAACGTGTGATCAAAGAGATCCGATTACGTAGGGAACATCGACAGCTCGCCGGGCAGTTGGCCGAAAGCAACCGTCAGCTAGAGCGCCGTGTACGCGAGCTGACCACCCTCTTCGGCCTGGGCAAGACGGTCACGTCGACAACACATCAGGGACAGCTTTTCGCTAAACTGATCGAGGGCAGCCTCTACATCACCGAGGCGGATATGGGCTGGGTGCTCGTGCGTAAGGAGGGTTCTGATGAGCTCTATTTGCGCTCTGAGAAGAACCTTCCGGAAGGGCTGCGCGGCAAACTGTCACAGCCGTGGGATGACGGTGTAAGTTCGCTGGTGATGCTTTCGGGCGAAGCGCTGGCGATACATGGTGAGGGCATCTCGAAGTTTAAACTCTCAACATTTGCCTCGGCCGCGCTGATCGCTCCGATCAGGGTTAAAGATCAACCCATCGGTGTGCTCTGCGTGGCTCGCACGGCACCAAATCCGTTCAGTGAACGGCAGCTGGTGATGCTCGAGGCTGTTGCGGACTACGCTTCGATCTCGCTGGTGAATGCCCGGTTGTTCCAGGCACTGGAAAGCCGGGCAAGGCGACTTGAGCAGCAAATTGAACATTCGATTGGCGGAGTCCAGGTGGATACAGGCTGGTTGAAGGACATCCACCGCAACTTGCGCGCTGCGCGCGGTGAGATTCAGTTGCTCCGTGAAGGCGAACAGTCGCCATCTGGGCAGACACTGCAAACAGTGACGCAGGACCTCGAAGCAGTTATATCCAAGCTTGCTGCGGTTATCGATGAGCAAGATGATGATCAGGATCAAGACCAGGGTTTTCCGCATCAGCGCGCCCCCGATTAAGTTGACGCAATCCATAAACCTATTTGGACAGGAAGATCACGGAAGAATTACATGCCAGATGCTTTGATCCTGATCGTTGAGGACAACGAGGATATCCGCGAGTTCATCGAAGAAAGCTTGTTGCGATCGGAAGGATTTCGGGTCCACAGCGTTAAGCACGGGCTGGAAGCGCTGGATGCTCTCAATGAGAAGACACCCAATCTGGTGATCACGGATTACCACATGCCCAAACTTAACGGACTGGAACTGCTTAAGCACATCCAGGAACGAACCTCCGGGCTGCCCGTGATTATGATGTCCTCAGAACGATCAGATTTGCTGATCGTGGAAGCGATGCGCTCAGGAGCAGCGGATTTTCTCGTCAAGCCGTTTGATCAAGATGCACTGCTTCGCTCTGTTTCTGCTGCACTGGAGCAGGAGCCCGTGTTTCCCGAGATGCCTACCAGGCCCAGTGGGGCGCCAGCCAGCAGGGTTCGTGAACTCGAGACCCTGATCGACATCGGTCGGACCGTCACGGAAGTTCTCGGTTTAGACGAGGCGCTTACACGTGTGGTCGAGGCGGCGGTGCAACTGACCGGGGCCGAGGAAGGCAGTCTGCTTCTACTTGACGAGGATAGCGGCAATTTATTCATGCGCGCTTCGAAGAATTTCGATGAGGACTTTGTCAAGACCTTCCGTCTACATGTGCGCGATTCACTGGCGGGGCAGGTCATCGAAACCGGCAAGCCGATTCTGCTGGACGAGAGTTCTCCTCAGAAAATCAAGACAGCTTATCTCGTGCATTCGCTGATCTATGTTCCGCTGAGCGTGCGCGGCAAGATTATCGGTGTGCTCGGCGTCGATAACCGCAAGGCCGGTAGAGTCCTGACGCAAAATGATGTTACCGTCATGACCGCAATGGCGGATTATGCTGCCATCGCCATCGACAACGCACGCCTGTTTCAGGAATCGGAGCAAGAGCGCAGCAAGTTAGAAACGATCCTCGGCCAGACAGAAAATGGCGTGATTGTCGTCGATGAAGACAACCGCATTGTTCTGATCAACCAATCCGCAGAGCGGATATTCGGGGTAAGTGGAGAGTACCGGGGATACTCGGCGGTAGAAGTGTTTGATCATGATCGTTTGCTCGAGTTCCTGCGCTCGGGGGATGGTGCCCCCCGCAAGGATGAACTCGAGCTTGAAGATGGGCGCGTTTTCAATATTGTACGATCGCCGATCCGGCGTATCGGTCAGGCTGTTGTATTGCACGACATCACCCATTTCAAAGAGCTGGATCGCATAAAATCGGAATTTGTGACCACGGTTTCACACGATCTGCGCTCGCCGCTAACCGCGATCCTGGGTTATATCGAACTGATCGAGCGCGCCGGGCCGTTGAACGAGTCCCAGTTTGAATTTGTCGAACGGGTCCGGATCAGCGTGGAACAAATCACAACGTTGGTGACCGATCTTCTCGATTTAGGTAGAATTGAATCCGGGTTGGATACCACCAAAGAAAAAACTAATCTCGCCTCCCTGGCCCGTTACGCGCTGGATGGTTTGCGTACCACCGCAAGGGAGCGTGGTGTCGAGCTTAGGTATCAGATAGCAGAAACGCTTCCAGAAGTCTACGGGGATCCGGTCAGATTGCGGCAAATGATCGCCAACCTGTTAGAAAATGCCATAAAGTACACGCCAGATGGCGGCCAGGTCGAACTCGAGCTTCATGCGGAGGACAATCAGGTGATCCTGAGGGTCACCGACACGGGACCCGGTATCCCCGCCCCTGATCAGCCGTATCTGTTCGACAAGTTCTTCCGGGCGAGTAACGTGCCCGACGATTCAACCGGAACGGGACTGGGACTTTCCATCGTGAAATCCATCATCGAGCAGCACCAGGGTCGAATTTGGCTGGATTCGCAATTGGGGAGTGGTGCGACCTTCACGGTCGTTCTGCCGTCAATATCAGAATAAATCACGCTTTTCATGAAGCAAAATGCGCAGGAAAAGCCTGCGCATTTCTTGGTTAAAAGATGCCTCCGCCGGGGCGGTGAGGGGGGTAAACCCGGCGGAGGCCTTCGCCAAAGGAGGAGACAGCGATGAGCATTAGGGGTGCCCCGTCTCTCGTCTCCGATGGTTATAATACTCCTCCGACTTTGTGGAAGGTATTGCATAAAATCATTCAGCCTGGGTGACATTAATCCACCGACCCACCTAAGCGGAAGCAGACTGGTTTCCGAGTGCCACAACTACAATATTGTTGAGGAATTATTGATCTTTTGTATCGTTTTGAAGCGAGCGTTGGTATGCTTGAGGGGTTGTATGGCTGAGATCCGCACAGAGATTGACCCCCGATATGGATGACCGCGAAAAGCTGCGTAGACGCTTGAGTCGGCTTGGTAAGCGCAAAAGCGCTCACAAAAGTTCGTCGCGCCGGAAGCCGCATTCGAACGTTAGAGCAGATCTGCCAGGCGAGGAAATTGAGACTTCCGCCGGGAAGGCGTTCAGGATCCAGGCTGCCTATCCAATCGATTACCGCCATGGAGGCCGCAAGCTCGCGGAGCTCTCCGGTTTCCAATCAGAATTTGCGGCAAAGGTCGCCCAGGACCCTTCGCTGGATCAGGTAGAGCTTGCAGACCTGGTGTTCCTGGACACAGAAACTACCGGGCTTGCCGGTGGTGCTGGGACAATCGCGTTCCTGGTTGGCATCGGCGTTTTCTCGGAGGATCGATTTGAGATTCACCAATATTTCCTGCGCGACCCGGGCGAAGAAAGAAGCATGCTGCTTGCCCTTGAGCAGGATCTGTCCAGCCGGGCGGCCTTTGTGACCTTCAACGGGCGCGCATTTGATGTTCCGTTGCTTGAAATGCGCTTCAATCTCGGGGCGCGCAAACGCTGGCCGCTAAGCAAGTGGCCACATTTCGACCTGCTCTATCCCTCCCGGCGTCTGTGGCGGCGCACACTTCCGAATTGCCGGCTGGGCACGATCGAAATGCACGTCCTAAATGTTGAGCGCACGGACGAGGATGTCCCCGGCGCGCTGATCCCGGGAATGTACCTCGACTACCTGCGCAGCGGCGACGCGAGCGGAATGCGTAAGGTGGTCTATCACAATGCCGTCGATATCCTCAGCCTGGTTGGTTTGACGGCGGAGATCCTGCAGCGTCATGACGAGGGTGAGGTGCCGGTGCTGGAACCCGGGGAGGCTTTAGGACTGGCACGCTGGCATCAGGGCGCCGGGAGAGGCGAGCTTGCCCGGCAAGCTTACCGTGCCGCGCTGCAGGGAGATGATCACGAACTTGAAGCGGAGGCGCTGCGTCATTACACGCTGCAGTTGAAGCGTGAAGACCGGCGCGATGAGGCCCTGACAGGTTGGGAGCGCTGGCATGAGCTGGCACCTGAGGACCCGCGACCTTGTATTGAACTCGCGATGTATTACGAATGGCATAAGCGCGATTACGCTCGTGCCAGGCAATGGGCTCAGGAAGGGCTGCTGTGCTTGTCTCATTGGTCTAAAGGTTGGCGCCGCGAACAGATGTGGGAGCAGATCGAGCACCGATTGCGTCGTATTTCCGCCAAGCTGGAGAGCGAATACCCCGGTTAAATTTTCAGCAGTTGAAAATGGAAGGGCCCTATTGAACGAGCCGTGAGGCTACGTTCTGGATGCGAGCGCCCGCCTCCGTGGCGACTGCCTGGAGTTCCTCGCTCTCACCAAACGAGCCCGCTGTTAGCATCGCCGCCGGGTTGGCAAGCGAGACGATGATCTCGCCTTCGCCCTGCTCCACGGTCACATTGCAGGGCAGCATGACACCGATGTCGGAGTCGCTGGTGAGGGCTTTGTGGGCAAGCGGAGGGTTGCAGGCGCCCAGGATCATGTATGGGCGGAAATCGGCGTCCAATTTTTCCTTCATCGTGGCGCGCACGTCGATGCGCGTGAGCACGCCGAAGCCCTCCTGCTTAAGCGCATCGATGACCGCTTCCAATGCGGTGTCGAAGTCAACATTCATTTTAACTTTGAAGGCCAGTTCATCGCTCATGGTCGGCTCCTCTGACTCGTATCGAAGTTTCCCTGGAGTAGTTCAGCTCTTCTGTGAGTGAGGTGGGGTTTCATCCAGCTCACTACGCACTGCCTGATACAGGTGTTCAGCCTTAAGTTCGTGGAGCGTGTAGCAGGGTCCCCCCAGATGCTTGGCGAGCTTCTGAGCCAGGCCCTGATCGAAGGCTGCATGTTCCATGTTGATTACGACAGAGCGGATGTCTGCTTCCTGGATCCGTTCGGCCATGCGCAGTGCTTCTTCCTGCGGCGGGAGATTGCCCATCGATACATTACCGGCGCCATCCGTGAGCAGGATCAGGAGCGGCAGCACGTCCGGGTGCAGGATTTTTTCTTTACGGAAGATTTCGTGTGCGAGGTGCAAGCCAGCCGACAGTGGGGTCTTACCGCCGACCGGGATGTCGGTTAATGCGCGCTGGGCGAGCTGCACGGAATTGGTCGGTGGCAGGATGGTCATCGCACGATCCTTCTGGAAGACGATCAGGCCGACGCGGTCACGCCGCTGGTAGGCATCTGTGAGCAAAGATAAGATGGCGCCCTTGGTAGCCGACATTCGTTCGGCGACGGCCATCGACCAGGAGGCATCCACAACGAAAAGTATCAGGTTGGCAGCCCGGCGGACGCGCACTTTGCGGTGCAGGTCGGAGGGGCGGATCGCGAAGGCGACCTTCTCGCGTTGTTCCTCACGCTCGCGCTGGTAAGGAGCTGCCGCTCTCAGGGTCGCGTCAAAGGCGATATCGCTGGTTTTTTCATGAGCGCGGCGGGCCTGAATGTAACGGCCGCGCTTGCGGTCTGTGCGTGTACGCGTGCGGCGACCGCCTTGCTTCCGGCTCAAGCGGTCGATATTTCCTTCAATTTTACGGGGGACAAAATCTTTGCCGACCTTGACTTTATCTCCGCCCTCCCACCAGCGGGCGTTCAGGGAGTCGGGCGGGCTCTGACGGCTCGGGTCGGCATCGCCACGCTCTTCGGTGACCTCGGCTTCATCTTCGCTCAGGCTCGCCTGGGGGCGTTTTTTTTTACATCCAGTTCATCTTCGCCACCTGGCGAATCCATTAATTGTTCTTCATCCTTGAAGTCCTGCTGGATTTGCTCGATGCGGCTCTGCATCTCATCGAGGCCAACATCCACCTGCTGAAACGGCCCGCGTTTGATGCGGTGGGGCAGTGCCAGTTCTGCGGCGATGACAATATCGCGATCAGAGATTTGCGTACGGCTTTCGAAGGCTGCATGGGCGCGTGCTGCCTTGAGGATCACGAGGTCGGCGCGGTGTCCATCGACATGCATCGAGGCGGTGAGCGCGGCGATGGAGAGTAAGTCCCGCTTGGTATAAGTAACATCCCCAATGAGCTCCTGGGCCGATTTGATTTCGTTGGAGAGCTTAAGTTCCTTGTCCAACCATGACGCACGGAAGGCTTCGGGATCACTCTCATAAGCGAGGTTGCGCTCCATGATCGCGACCCTTTGATGGGCGTCGTGCAGTCCCTGGATCTGAACAGAAAGGGCGAAGCGGTCGAGCAGCTGTGGCCTGAGGTCGCCTTCTTCGGGGTTCATCGTACCGACAAGGATATAGCGCGAGGGGTGGCTGAAAGAGATGCCCTCCCGCTCGACGATGTTCATACCCAGTGCGGCAGAATCGAGCAGCAGATCAACGACATGGTCATCAAGCAGGTTCACCTCGTCGATGTAAAGCAAGCCCCGGTTGGCCGAGGCGAGCACGCCCGGTTCGAAATGTCGCTCGCCTTCTTTGATCGCGCGCTCGATATCGAGGGTACCCACCACGCGATCTTCCGTTGCAGAAACCGGCAGATCGACAAACGAGGTCTTGCGTGTCTCGACCGGCAAGGTCTCTTTATGCGTCACGCGCTCTTTGCACTCCGTGCACCACGTTGTCGGGTCGTGTGGGTCGCAGCCGAAACGACAATCGGCGACAACCTCCACATCCGGAAGCAGTGCGGCAAGCGCCCGGGCGGCGGTGGACTTGGCGGTCCCACGTTCGCCTCGGATGAGCACACCGCCGATGCGCGGGTTGACGGCGTTCAAGATCAGGGCGCGCAACATGCGCTCCTGACCGACGATAGCTGTGAATGGATATACTTCAGTCATGCTTAATTACTCCCGGCGAGGATTATACCGTATTGGACTTTTCGAAAGGAGCAAAGGTTTACATAGTGGGGCTATGCTTTTATAATGCCCAGCAATTCATCAACTGGAGATCGTGTATATATGGATCAGAATAAGAATCTCGTCCCGGGTGCCGCGGTGCCTGACGATAAGCCCGAAATGGGTGAACACCCCATGCACGCCTTGCTCAATGCCGAATCGTACGAACTGGAAACACCCCAACGGGGCGAAATCCGGATCGGCACGATCGCGCGGGTGAGCGAGAATGACATCCTCGTCGATGTCGGCGCAAAGTCAGAAGGCGTTATTACCAGCCGCGAACTCGATCGGCTCTCAGATGAGGAGCGGTCTGAACTCAATGTCGGCGACGAGATTCAGGTTTATGTCATCCGTTCGGCGGATCGTGATGGAACCATGTTCTTGTCGATCTCACGAGCCGAAGAGGAACAGGATTGGGAGAAAGCAGAACGGTTTCTCGAAAGCCAGGATCCCTTCGAAGGTTTGATCGACGGCTACAATAAAGGTGGCTTGATTGTGAAGCTCGGCCGGCTGCGCGGATTTGTGCCCTCTTCGCAGGTGAGCATCTCCCGCCGCCGGCGCTCGGATGGCGAAACACCCGATGACCGCTGGTCAGATATGGTCGGCGAGCCAATCATCACACGCGTGATCGAGGTGGACCAGCGCAGGAACCGGCTGATTCTCTCAGAACGAGCCGCATCGCGTGAAGCGCGCGATGCGCTAAAAGAGCGCTTGATTTCGGAACTCCAGCCCGGCGAAGTCCGCCAGGGCACTGTCATAAGCCTGGCCGATTTCGGCGCGTTTGTGGATATCGGCGGCGCTGACGGACTGATCCATATCTCCGAACTATCCTGGAAGCGCATCGAAAATCCTTCAGAGATTTTGGAGGTCGGACAGGAAATCGATGTAAAAGTGTTGAACGTCGATGCAGAGCGCAAACGCATCAGCCTCTCGCTGCGTGATCTGGAAAGCGACCCCTGGGATAATATTATTGAGCGCTTCGAACAGGGGCAGCTGGTAGAAGGCACGATCACGAAATTGACGAAATTTGGTGCTTTCGCGGCACTCAAAGGGACCGAGGAGTATGAGATTGAAGGTTTGATCCATATCTCCGAACTCTCCGATGACCACATCGAGCATCCCCGTGAGGTCGTTCAGGAGGGGCAAGACGTCGCTATGCGCCTGATCACCATTGATAACGAACGTCGTCGCATCGGATTGAGCCTGAAGCAGGTCGACTCGGCCGAGTACGCTGATGTAGACTGGCGTACGGCCATGGATGATCTTGAGGACGAAGCGTTGGAGGGGATCGAATTCACTCCGGCGGAGGAGATCCCGGACGAAGAGGAGACGACCTCCGCTGAAGAAGCTGAAATGCAGACCGACCTCCCACCCGAACCCGACGATGAGCACCCAGAAGAAGCGGCTGAAGAAGAGGAACGTGAAAGTTCCGAAGCCTAGCTGAACGGGAAGCTTTACCGGGCGCAGAAACAGCGCCCGGTTTGCTTAATCGGTGGGAAGGAGAAAGGTCCTAGATCAAGGTCCGGGACCTGACCCTTGAAATTTTGGTAGAATGTAAAGCGACGTTCGGTAGATTCATAGAACATATCCGGCAAATAGCCGTGGAGGTAGATCGGTGCCAGACAAGATGGAACGCTTCACGCAGCGTGCCCGGCGGGTTTTGAGCCTGGCGCACGAAGAAGCGGAAAGGCTGCACCACAATTACATAGGTACAGAACACCTGCTCCTTGGGTTAATCCGTGAGGAGGGGGGCGTCGCGGGTCGTGTGCTACGTGAACTCGGCCTGGAAACGGCGCGTGTTAAGGAAATGGTTGAGCGTCTCACGGGCGTTGGCCGCCATACTGGCGGTCGGATCGAGCTGGCGCCAGCCACCGAACAGGTCTTACAAACGGCGATAGAAGAAGCCCGCCGCATGGGCCATCACTATATCGGCACGGAGCACTTGCTCTTGGGACTGGTGAGACAGGGCGAAGGTGTGGGGTTAGATGTCCTCCGCCGACTGGGAATTACACCCGAGCAGATCCGGCGCCAGACGCGCAGGGTACTTCAAGAAAGCCCCACTCGAAGGATGGCCCAGAAACGCGGTTCGAGCCGTGAGAAGGACCAGCCCAAGACGCCGTTGGTCGACCAGCTGGCGACAGATTTAACGGTGCTCGCCGAAGAGAATAAGCTGGATCCGGTCATCGGCCGCGAGACTGAAATTGAACGCCTGATCCAGATCCTCGCACGCAGGACAAAGAATAACCCGGCGCTGATCGGTGAGCCGGGGGTGGGCAAGACGGCTATTGTGGAAGGCCTCGCCCAGCGCATCATTGCCGGTGAGACGCCAGGACCGTTGATCGGTAAGCGCGTACTGCAATTAGATGTGGGATCGCTGGTCGCCGGCACGATGTACCGCGGCCAATTTGAGGAACGCTTGAAGCGCGTCATCGATGAGTTGAAATCATCGGACGCGATCCTGTTCATCGATGAGGTACACATGTTGGTTGGCGCCGGATCGGCAGGTTCTTCGGTGGATGCCGCAAACATCCTCAAACCGGCTTTGTCACGCGGCGAATTACAGGTCATCGGTGCGACCACTCTCGATGAGTATCGCAAGAACATTGAAAATGATGCCGCACTCGAGCGGCGATTCCAGCCTGTAATGATTGAGGAGCCGACCGTCGAGGAGACGATCGACATCCTGCGCGGCGTGCGCAAGCCCTACGAAGAACATCACAAACTGATGATCACGGATGAAGCGCTTGAATCGGCAGCCTATCTGTCGGCGCGCTACGTCACCGACCGCTTCCTGCCCGATAAGGCCATCGACCTGATCGATGAATCGGCTTCACGTGTGCGGATGTACAAGAGTCCGGAAGCTGTCTCGTTGCGCGAGGTTATCACCGAACTGCGCGCGATACGTCAGGAGCATGAAGTGGCGATCGACGAAGCGCGCTATGATGACGCTTCCGAGTTGATCGAGCGCGAGAACGAACTCGAAGACCAACTCGAACAACTGCGTTCAGCATGGGACCGGAGCGAGAGCGGCCCGCGCGTTACCGAGGATGACATCGCCGAAGTCGTGTCGATGTGGACGGGCGTGCCCGTAATGCAGTTGGCAGAAGCCGAATCCAAGCGCTTGCTTGAGATGGAAGACGCATTGCATGAACGCATCGTTGGTCAGGATGAAGCCATCACCGCGATCTCCAAAGCGGTGCGCCGCTCGCGAGCGGGATTGAAAGACCCGCGCCGCCCGATCGGCTCATTCATCTTTCTGGGACCCACGGGAGTGGGCAAAACGGAATTGACCAAGGCGCTGGCCGAATTCTTGTTCGGCAGCGAGGACGCGTTAATTCAAATCGACATGTCCGAGTTGATGGAACGCCATACGGTCAGTCGTCTGATCGGGGCACCACCAGGATATGTCGGATATGAAGATGCTGGACAGCTAACCGAGGCGATCCGGCGACGACCTTACTCGATCGTCGTTTTCGACGAGGTTGAGAAGGCCCATCCGGAAGCGCACAACATGCTCCTGCAGATCATGGAGGAGGGTCAGCTTTCCGATGCGCGTGGTCGCAAGGTAGATTTCCGCAACGCGATCATCGTGATGACCTCTAACGTAGGCGCGGATCTCATCCGCCGACAGACGAGCCTTGGCTTCGATTTGCCGACCAGTGAAGAGAACGCCGAACGCGAAGAGTATGACGAAATGCGTAAGAAGTTGACCGAGGCGCTCAAGAAGGTCTTCCGACCTGAGTTCCTCAATCGTGTCGACGCGACGATGGTCTTCCACGCCCTGACAAAGGAAGAGATCCGCGAGATCGTCGACCTCGAGCTGAACAAGGTCTCCAGGCGGTTGGAAGAGCATGAGATCATCCTGACCGCGACCGAAACTGCCCGCGACAAGCTGGCTGAAGAAGGTTACGATCCCGAGATGGGCGCCAGACCACTTCGACGTGTCATCCAGAACAAAGTCGAAGACAAGCTTTCTGATGCGCTGCTCGCGGGTACGTTCGAATCGGGAGATACGGTTGTCGTGGATGTGGATGATGAGCAAATCGTCCTGCGGGAGGGGGAATCAGCACCCGAAGAGGATCAGGCTCAAGAAGCGATCCCGGCCAGCGGTTAGTTCCGCCACGAAGACAGAGGATAAATGAGTGCCCGACAAACGTCGGGCACTTTCGTTTCACCGCGGGACCCCAGGCTGTATAATTTCGGGGAGGAGGTAACTTGGCAAAAGTACGCACGCGATATGTCTGCCAGCAATGTGGTCGCAGCTCACCCAAACCTCTGGGGCGTTGCCCGCAATGCGGCGAGTGGAACAGCATGGTGGAAGAGGTTGAGCGAAAAAGCTCGGAGCGGACAGTACGCCGGCCGAGTCTGGGCAGCCCCAAACCGCTCAGGCTGCGCGAGATCGAAGGCGAAGGGGAGGACCGTATTCATCTGCCTATCGGCGAGTTCGCCCGCGTTCTGGGAGGTGGCATTGTGCCGGGGTCGGTCGTGCTGATTGGAGGCGATCCGGGCATCGGCAAATCTACGCTGCTGCTTCAGATGGCTGCCACGCTCTCTGGTTCGGAATCGGTGCTGTATGTATCCGGAGAGGAATCAGAGCGCCAGATCAAGGCGCGCGCCCTGCGCTTGATGCCCGATCAAAGCCTCTCGGATGAGCTCTTTGTCTACACTGAAACAGACCTGGACGCCGTGCTTTCACATATCGAATCGCTGGGCCCTTCGGTTATCGTGGTGGACTCAGTACAGACCATGCACCTCCCCGAACTCGAGTCCAGCGCTGGATCCGTGTCGCAAGTGCGCGAGGTGACTTCCAGACTGCAAGCACTTGCCAAGAGCTCCGGCGTCGCGGTTTTCCTTGTTGGCCATGTGACCAAGGAAGGAGCCATTGCCGGGCCACGCGTGATGGAGCATATTGTTGACACCGTCTTGTATCTCGAAGGTGATCCTTACCATGCCTATCGCCTGCTCAGGTCGGTGAAGAATCGTTTCGGCGCAACGACCGAAGTGGGCGTGTTCGAAATGCGCACCGAGGGCATGGTCGAGGTCCCGAATCCCTCCGAGGTGTTCCTTGCAGAAAGAGTGGTAAGCGCACCCGGTTCGGCGGTCGCGGTGACGCTGGAAGGCACGCGACCGTTGCTGGTCGAAATTCAAGGCTTGACCAGCAAAACGACGTTTGGTCATCCAAGGAGGACCGCCAACGGCGTCGATTTTAACCGTCTGCTGCTGACGCTGGCGGTGCTTACCAGGCGGGCAAATGTGCGCGTGGATGACCTGGATGTATTTGTGAATGTGGTTGGCGGTATGCGCATCGGTGAGCCAGCGGCGGACCTCGCCGTCGCCGCGGCGGTGGCTTCCTCCATCAACGACCACCCGATCTCTGCTGATACAGCGCTGATCGGTGAGGTCGGTTTATCTGGTGAGCTTAGAGCGGTCCCCCAGATAGGGCACAGGCTTCAAGAGGCAGCCAAGCTAGGCTTCAAGCGCGTAATCGTACCCAAACGGATCCGTGCTGAAGGGAATCTCCCAGGCGAACTG
>CBFDDM010000017.1:0-39770 GCA_965603565.1 uncultured Anaerolineales bacterium
ATCCATGCCTTCTTCAGCGTCGATCCAGCGTGCGCGCTCCGAATGATGCTCGGCAATGAAGCTCGCGAATGGCTCACCTACGATCAAGCAGACATCCAGTGGTTCGCAGGGATCTTGACGTGCTGCGCGGCAAGGACACTCGAGCGCGACGAGGTGGTCCGGATTGATCATGATGATCTCTTTAGCCACCGGGTAGGGAATGATCTGTTCCAGGTTATGCAGCTGCACTGGTTCGCGGATACTAAGTAGTTTTCTGGCGCTCTCTGTCGTCACCACTTTGCCATGATAGCTATCCGCCATCGATCCAGATCCCACTTTATGTTCATTCGAGTCTGGGAGCAACACAGCTAAAAACGAACGAATTCGATTATAAATCTTTGCAATCGGGTGCTCGCCCACACCTATGCCAATATAGAGGTAAGGCCAGCGAGCATAGACATAGCCATGCAGAAAATCCATGAGCGAATAAGCATCTGACGTCTGGGCTTCCTTGATGAATGCCCGCGTAGATCGCTTGAGGAAGCGGGGACTGTTATCGTTGTTGAGTGGCATTTACGCCCTCCTCAGCTATGGCTAGATGGTATACCCGGGAGGGCCACTTATGCAACAGATCAGAATTTTCCAGGCATGTTTCCAAAAATTAGAAAGCCGCACACTTGTAAGATCAGCATCACAGTCATTGCAGAAACTGAGGCCAGGGGATCATGCTTTCGGGTGTATGTTCCCCACCCCCAGATCATCACGGGGATAGCAAGGATGCTGATTAATTTGACGCTATCGGGCATCAGATATGCAGGTATCACAAGGAGTGCGAGAAGCGCAAGGATTGAGACGGATCCATACAAACTCCTGAGTTGCATGTTGCTCAAGCGGGTCGCGAGCGTGAATTTCCCGACCAGATGATCGGAGATGCGATCCGCATACGTTGTCGCAAGCAGGTTGTTGAAGGTCAGCAGAGCGAAAGGCAACATCACAACGAGAACGGAGAAATCTACACGCCCTGACAACACGGTCGATCCGTAAAGCGGTAGCAGTAGACCGCCTAGAGATGCGTTGAGCACCTCTCCCCACCCCCTCCATGCCACTTTCAGTGGTGACATAGAGTACATCCAGCCCCAAAACACACCCAGCGCCAGAATGGCAGCGGACAGGCTTTCCATTCTCTGGGCTATCAAGCTGGAAACGGTGAAGAGAACCGTCAGAACCAGCGAGATCCAAGCTAAGACGAGGGCACCACTCCGCTCAAGCTTCATCTCGACCAGCGCGCCACTACCTCCCGAAAACATCGTCCTGGTGGTCTTCAGATCCGTCTCAAAATCGGCGTATTCATTGGCTAAATGTATGCTGATCGCCCCAATAAGCAGCGTCAGATAGCCCCAGAAAAACCTGACCACGCTGACTTCCGCCCCGCGATGCACAGCCAACACACCGCCAGAGAGGTAGACCAGAGAAACTGCACCTAGCTGGAGAGGCCGCGACATACGCACCATCGCGATTAGCCATCGCATTAAAATCGGGTCACGAACATAATTCATTTGATTCTGTCTTTGTATCCACAGGAGTTATCACGCAATCGTACCAGGCTATGATACGATCTTAAGCATACTCACTCCGTAGTTGATATTACGGAACTCAAACCAGATGAAAACAGAGAGATTATGGCTACACGCAACTTGATACTCCCACTCGCAAAGGTTCTGATCAGCGCAGCCTGGGCGGATGGTGAAATCGACAACACGGAACTCAACGCTTTGAAAGACCTGCTCTTTGGATTGGAAGAGATGACCGCTTCAGATTGGGCCGAACTCGAGATTTACATGGCAAACCCGATCGGTTCGCAGGAGCGGGAGCGCCTGCTTAGAGAACTGCAGCGTCATCTACGCAGCTCACGCGACAAGCAGTTAGCGCTTCACATGCTGGAAGAGCTTATCCACGCGGATGGCGAATCCACAGCACAGGAAGATCGCATTGCCGCCGATATCGAGCAGTCTATCGAGGCGGCTGACACTAGTATCTTCGGTCAGTTGGGGACGCTTTTGCAGGGACCCCTCGACCGTAGAGAGTCAAAGGTCCATCCAGCTCCCAATCGTGAAGAATATCTTGAAGATTTTCTCAGAAACCGTATCTATTATCATCTCCGCCGTCTTTCAGTACAGGGCGAACTCGAGCTAGAACTCCCCGAAGCGGAACTGCGCAAATTGAGCCTGGCGGGGGGGATGCTGGCCCGTATCGCTGCAGTAGATCGCGAAGTTGCCTCTGAGGAAGAACGCGCCATCGTCGACGCATTGACCGATCGGTGGGATCTGACGCCCGGGACGGCTGAAGGCGTAGCGGCATTGGCCCTTTCGGAAATTGAGACCGGACTGGATTTCTTTCGTCTTTCGCGAGAATTCTTTGAAGCCACCACCCGCGAGGAGCGTCTGAGCTTCGTCGAGGCACTTTTCCAAATCGGCTACAGCGATGGGGATCTGAGTCACGAGGAGAATGAGGAGATCCGCCGCGTGGCGCGCGGCCTTAAGCTCTCCCACCGTGAGTTCATCAACGCCAAAATCAGTGTCAGACCTTAAGAAAGTCATCTGTAAGGCGCTCTGGCACTAGAGTTGGATTGCTTGTAGCCCCGTAATCGCTACAATTTCAATAGGCTGGGTTCAGGATCAGGAACAATGCGTAATTGTCCGCACTGTAACAATGAAATCCAGGACGAGGCCGTGTTTTGCCGATTCTGTCGTAAGGACGTCGATCCACCCCTGTGGATGACGAGTCTCGTCAAGTGTCCTTACTGCGCAGAATGGGTCGAACGCGGAATTGATCGCTGTCCGCTCTGCGGCAAAGCGATCAGCTCAGAGCAACCATTCAGTGTCGAACTCGAAGCCGACACGGATCCTGAAGCTGAGGATTTTCTCGAGAGGCTCCGTGGCACCGGACTCCCGGACCCTGAAGATGTTGATCAACCCGGACAAGTAGAACCTGCCTCTACCCCAGCCTTCTTTGAATCCGAGTCAAATCTGTCTGAACGTGAACACGAAGATTCGGACGTAGAATTTGATTCACGTCCCATTCATGAAAAACCAGAATCGGGTTCTCACAAGAGGCCGTCTCAGCCAGTTAACCAGGAGAGCGAGACTGGGCGTACGCCGTCACAACCCGTCGACGATGAGCGTGCGATCAAACGCACCCCATCACAGCCAACAGACGAGGGCATTGCCGTGCTTCACAGCCGGCGGCTCGATTACGTGAGTGATTTCGAGCGACGCGAGGAAAGCGACACACAGCCGGAAGAATCCAGCCCAACCCCCCTTCAGACATTCATGGAAGGTCCCTGGCTGCGCTGGATTGCCATCTCAATGGCTGCGATCGCCGTCGCAGTCATCGCGATTTTACTGTACCCAAGCGTGCGTGAAGCGCTCGCCACGCTCGCGACCCCATCGCCTGGATCCGCGGTCGCCGAAACGAAGCCCACAGCCACAAGGGCTGTGGAGACACCAACAAGTCTGGCCACGACAGGGGCTGGTGTGCTGCTCCCGACCGCGAGACCGACAGACCGTAACTGCTACTCGTGGGATGAGATCACAATCGATATGGCCGGCCAGCGGATCTGCGCATACGGCGAATTCAGGCGCTGGTTCCGTGTGGATGAGATTCCGTATGTAGCCATCTTCAGTGAAGAGCCCGGGACGTTTGCGATCATCGATCGCGAGATGACCTACCCGGAGTATACACAGGGCACCTGTATCACGACCACCGGCGAGGTTGAGGTGATGCGTGGCACGCGGCCCTTCATTGAAGCCCAGGGCGATCTCGAAACCTGCGACTGAGCGCCGCTGCGACCTCCATCCCAGATGCTGTTTGTTCAGCTTAAGAGAGGAATAGAAGCGCTACGCCACCTACCGCGATGAGCGTCCCCAACACCGTGCGCCACGTGAACGTCTCCTGGAAGATGATTAGACCGACTGGAACAAGAAAAATTGGCGATAGACCCATCAGCGTGCTTGCGATCCCAACCGGTGCATTCTGGATCGCGATCAGAGACAGCCAGACCCCCAGGAAAGGTCCAAAAACTGTACCGCCTACGATAGCGAAGCGCGCCTTCCGCTTCTCGATCAGCGCACCTATGGTGTGCTTGGCCTGCCCCATGACAAAGGTTAGGACCCACATGATCACCGCTGCGGTCAGCACACGAATGGTATTCCCTGAAAGAGGTGAGAAATCGCCGGTCAATCCGAATTTAGAGGCGATCAATCCAAGCGCCTGCCCCGAAGCTGCCCCAAGCCCGAAGAGGATTCCCCGGAAGTAATCCTTGTTCTCCACGGTCGTCGATCCAGCTCTCCGATCGAGCATCACAATGACAACCCCCGTGATCGTCACCAGAATTCCGATTACCTGGGGCATTGCCAGCCGCTCATCGAGCGCAAACCACGAAACAACAGCTGCGATGACGGGCGCCAGGCTCATCATCAGCATCGAAAGACGTGGACCAACCCATACAAAGGCTTGAAATAGAAACGCGTCGCCCAGCACGAAACCGATAAACCCGGAAAGCGATAGCCATAACCAACGTTCTGGATCCGCTGTAATCGGCAGCGGCTCGCCCATGACAATCCAGTGTGTAGCGATTACAAACACGGCCGCGAGCAGCAAGCGGGAACGGTTCACAACCACCGAGCCCACCTCACGGCCAGCAAGCGTGAAAAAGGTAGAAGTTGCTGACCATAACATGGCTGTGGTGATTGCTGCGAGTGCCCCAATTTGGGGATTCAATTAATTGAGCTCCTGATTGTGAGGCGGTGGTGAAGGGCTATGAGTTCTGGTGAGCAGCTCAATTATTATTCTTGTTCAGAGGTATCCTCAACGCCGGATTGCTCGTCGAGGAAGTCCTTGAAAACCTGCAACCGGCGATTTAGATCGGGATCGCCCTTGGCATTCTCAAGCAGTTCCTGACCCCAGCGTCTTTTTGTCTCCGGATGATCCTTACCTAGATCGGCAAGCCGGTCGAGGGTTCCGCTTGCTTTAAGCACAAAGAACAAGATCCCAGCTCCGATTACAAACAGCGGTAACAACGACAAGATGCTAACCTCCCACAGCTAGCTACACTTCGCTCAATTTATGTTTTACCATATTTACTCATATCAATTTCAGCCAGGGACTCAACGATCAGCGATGGCTGATATGGAAAGCGGCTTACCTGCTCCCTGCTTGTAACACCAGTCAACACGAGGACCGTGCGCAGGCCACTTTCGACCCCGGCGATGATGTCCGTGTCCATCCGATCACCGATCATCACGGTTTCTTCAGAGTGCGCCTCGATATAATTCAGTGCGGCTCTCATCATAAATGGATTCGGTTTGCCAACAAACAATGGGCTCACACCAGTTGCCTTCTCGATAAGCGCCGCCAATGCACCGGTTGCAGGGATCATCCCCTGCTCCGACGGCCCGGATGGATCGGGGTTCGTTGCTACGAAACGTGCGCCTCCTGCGACAAGCTGTACGGCCTTGGTGATCATGACCATATCGTAACTGCGCGTCTCTCCAAGTACGACGTAGTCTGGCGAAATATCGGTGATGACAAAGCCAATGGAGTAGACTGCATCTGTGAGACCGCTTTCGCCGATCACGAACGCTTTACCACCCGAACACTGGTAATCGAGGAAGCGAGCCGTAGCCATCGCGGAGGTGAAGATTTTGTCCTCGGGAATATCCAGCCCAATTGTTTGCAGGCGGTGCGACAGGTCGCGCGCTGTGTAAACCGAATTGTTGGTCAACACCAGGTAGTCTACGCCACGATCCCGAACAGTCTGCATGAACTCCCGGGCGCCTTCGATTAAGTTGCGACCGCTTACCAGCACCCCATCCATATCAATGAGAACGTTTTTGGTTAATTCATCCATATTCCATCAGACCTTGTAATTTGAGCGCTTACGCTAGTTTGGGCACTAGCGCGCCATATAGATCAAGTACTTGATCGCTAATCATGGACCAGTCGTACTGACGGGCGTAGGCAGAAGCGTTCCTTGCCATGCGTGTGCGGAGCATCTCGTCGGTGAGCAATTGTTTGATCCTTTCAGCAAGCGCCGTTATATTGCCGGCGGGAACATGAAAACCGGTCTCGCCGTCCCGCACCAGGAATGCAAGACCACCCGTCTCCGACGCCACTACAGGTGTGCCGCATGCCATTGCCTCGAGCGCAACCAGGCCGAATGATTCGTAATGCGAGGGAACAACCACCATCTCCGCTGCGGAATAATAATACTGGAGCGTATCCTGATCCCTTTTCCCAAGAAATTGTACGATGTCATCCAGACCAGCCTCAACTCGTAACGCTTGAAGGCGAGCCATCTCGGCGGACAATTTTTCTTCGCTCACACCCGCTTCACCGCCGATAATCGCAACGCAGATGGGGTGTTTGGCGAGGAAACCTTCATCCTGTAGCTGAGCCATCGCTTTGATAAGTGTATCGATGCCCTTTAGCGCCTCGATGCGACCGACGAACAGGATCATGCGTGTATCTTCTTTCATCGAGATAAATTCACGTGCCTCATCTACGTCGATAGGATAAAAGTGCGCCGTATCCACCCCAGGAGGGATGACGACGACCTTGTCCGTGCCTGTCTGGTACAGCCATTGGATTTGAGCGACCTCGGCTTGAGTGGCCGCGACCACTCGATCCGCTTCCTTCAAGAGCCGGCGCTCCGCCTCAACACGCTCATCCGGCTCTGAATCGCCATCGGCTTTGGCGACACGATTTTTCATCAGAGCGAACGTATGGAACATCTGCACAAGGGGTAAACCCCAGCGCTCTCGCAGTTCGAGCCCGGCCAATCCCGATAACCAATAGTGAGAGTGCAGCAGATCGTATTGCAGCTGTTTGGCTGCGGCGAAATCCTGGATATTCTCGACGAATGTGCCTACATGTTTGAGCAGGACGGATTTATCCAGGGGTACTTCAGGCCCGGCGGGGATGTGTACGATTCGATTCCCATACCCAAGGTCATGTAGGACGTGAGGCACATGCTCGTCCTGCGATCTTGTAAAGACGTCCACCCCGACCCCATGTCGACCCAGTTCTCGGGTCAGATCGCGAACATAGACGTTCATCCCCCCGGTATCTTTACCTCCCAGGGTGGCAAGCGGACAGGTGTGGTAGGAGAGCATCGCGATGCGCATGGTTTCATTATCCTTCAGCGTCAATCTCTTGCCAAGCCCTTCGACGCGCTGGTATAATTTCGCCGCGCACCTGAAACAAGCCGAGAAGGCTCAAACTTGGCCAGCGTAGCTCAGAGGCAGAGCAATCGCTTCGTAAGCGATGGGTCGAGGGTTCGACTCCCTCCGCTGGCTCTCATACTTTAACTTCAGAAGATTGTGACCGGATTCTACTCAAGACCAGCCGGCGGCTGGTCTTCTTCGACCTGAAATCGGCGCATGATGATCCATGCGATGAACGTCAGCATCGGAACCCCCCATAGAGCCAGCGGCTCAATATCGGGCGTAAAGACCACATCCCAGGCGAGCACAAGCACCATTGGCACACCAATCGGGGTCATCCTCAGGAGCTCACGCTGCTGGGTCGTGGAAGGTGGATCAACGCGATCGAGGTTGACGATGGAGATCCCCATCCAGATCAGCATGAGGAGCATAGTTTGAAGCCCGGGAAGCGTCAGTCCTACTCTACCTAGAAGGTAATGTACATAAAGCGCCGGCACCACTGCGTACAAGCCCGTGATCATGATCGTGGCAAAATCCATCTGACTGCGCAGCACAGAAACGGAACCCCAGATCAATAATCCTACCAGCACAAGGACCATCAGACGGATGAAAAAATTCCATATCCAAAGACCAAAACCAGCCACCCCGACTGCAATTCGACTCAGCCTGTTCCAGGCACTTATGAGGAACCCCTCATCGATCACGATAAGATTTGTGTTGAAAAGGTCATTCAATTCGCTAAGCTGGAGGGATTGACGCTGATCCGTGCTGTCGAGGACGATCAGTTCGGTCCTGGTAAGCAGAATGCCCTCCCGATATTTATCGGGGTCGATGTCGGTATAGCGCCCGCTGGTATCGATTACGAAGAGCTGCCCGGCCTGGTCGAGTAGAACAAGAGGCTGGGGAGCATCCACACTGGCAATGCCACTGCGAATCGTGATCACCGGGAAATCGCCGCTCTCAAGCGCCGCCTGGATCTCGGTATCGAGATCGGTGATAATCCGGACAGTTCTTAGCGTGAACAGAGCACTCAGCGCCGTTGAGAAAATGACAAAAAATACCAGCGCCCTTGAAAAACGTTTGCGTCGGGCGATCCTATAAAAGGTGAGGCTGAACACAGGCAGGATAAACGAAGCGAACTGCCAGAGAAATTTCTGCAACCAGTTTTCATCATTTTCTTGTGGAGAAGAATCGCTGAAGTTCTCTTGAAAATCCATAATCCCTGAACACTCTCCCGTCACTCAGCGCGATTTTCGCATGAAAGCCACAACAGCGAAAATCAAAGCTCGCAGCGGTCCAACTGACAGGCAATGTTTCCACAGCCCAGCTGTTTGCGTATAATGGTCGCATGGTTGAACTGAACTCGCCGATCGTATTAGGTATTGCCGGCGGAACTGGCTCAGGCAAAACAACTGTCGCCAATGTCATCCTCGACCGTGTAGGCGCCAGCAAGATCGCTTTCTTACCACATGACGCCTATTATAAGGACCTGGATGACCTGCCTCGTTCCCAACGTGATTTGATCAACTTTGATCACCCCGACTCACTGGAAACAAATTTGATGGTTGAGCATCTCACGCGCCTGCGCGGGGGTCAACCCGTCGATATCCCCATCTACGATTTCACAACCCACAGGCGCACGGACAATACCAGCAGGATCGAACCCCAGCCAGTCATCCTGGTGGAAGGCATTCTCGTTTTTTCCGAAGCTTCATTGCGCGAACTCTTCGACATTAAGATATTCGTCGATACCCCACCCGACATCCGCTTCATCCGTAGATTGGAACGCGATATTATCGAGCGCGGCCGCACGGTAGAATCGGTCATCCAGCAGTATCAGATGACCGTACGCCCTATGCACCTCGAATTTGTCGAGCCTTCCAAGCGATACGCAGACGTGATCATACCTGAAGGTGGACTGAACACGGTTGCGATGGATATGGTTGTCGCTCGAATTGAGAATATGCTTCACAGTGGTTGATCCAAACCTCAGATAGCTGAAAGGGTAAACATGAAGAAGTATGACAAGCCACCGGAGATGGTTATTGATGTCAGCAAATCATACTCCGCCACAATAAAGACAGATAAAGGTGATATGGTCTTCGACCTGTTCGCGGCGCGCGCCCCACGTACTGTGAACAATTTCGTCTTTCTCGCCCGGGATGGTTATTATGATGGAATCATCTTTCATCGTGTGATTGATGAGTTCATGGCTCAGACAGGCGATCCGACCGGCACAGGGAGTGGTGGACCTGGATATCAGTTTGGAGATGAATTCCATCCCGATTTACGCCATGATGGTCCTGGCGTGCTCTCGATGGCGAACGCCGGGCCGAACACGAACGGCTCCCAGTTCTTCATCACCCATGTTGCCACGCCGTGGTTGGATAACAAGCACACGGTGTTCGGCAAGTTACGAGAGGGTAAAGATGTGCTGATGTCCATCCCGGCACGTGATCCATCCGATCCGGAAGCACCGGCTGTCAAAATGCAAACCATTGAAATCCGCGAATCCTGAACCTAAGCCGTTCCTCTCTGGCTGGCGATTGACGGCAGTGCGTGTCCTCGCACTGGCCGTCGTCGTCGCGATTACTATCTACATCTACTCAATACGAACCGAAGTCGAGCGGTTCCAGGCTGCTGGTTATCCGGGCATATTCCTGCTCTCGATCCTTTCAAACGCCACGGTGATACTGCCCGCACCCGGCATCGCGCTCACATTCACATTCGGTTCCATTTTTAACCCTCTCGGTGTGGCTTTCGCCGCGGGCGCAGGTGCTTCCCTCGGAGAACTGACCGGCTACCTGGCAGGATTCAGCGGGCAGGGCATCGTAGACGATACAAAAATGTACGCGCGGTTGGAAGGTTGGACGGAGCGCTTTGGCGGCTGGGCGATCCTGGTGCTGGCGTTCATCCCTAACCCATTCTTTGACCTGGCTGGCGCCGCTGCCGGTGCGCTGGGGATGTCGGTGACAAGATTCCTTTTCTGGGCATTCTTGGGGAAAACCCTCAAAATGATGCTCTTCGCCTACGCAGGCGCTTTTTCCATCGATTGGATTGACGCCCGATCCTACGGAAATCCCTGAAAGACTTTTAGGAACTCAATTTTTCAGGGGTCTACCTGGGCAGCAGCTCGATTTTATCGAGCGTCACGACCTCAACTGCGGCTGGATCGACCTGCACTCCCAAGCCCGGACCTGAGGGGACATCGATAGTGCTGTCTTCATTGAGCTTGAATTCGGTTTCACATATATCCTGCTCATAGTAACGATCACTCGCTGAGATATCCCCCGGAAGACTGAATCCGGGTCTGGAGGCCAGTGCCAGGTTGGCCGCACGTCCGATACCGGTTTCCAGCATGCCCCCGCACCAAACAGGCACCCCTAGCTCCCGGCAAAATGCTTCGATCTCGCTGGCCACCAAATAGCCTCCGACGCGGGCAGGCTTGATGTTGATAACCCGGCACGAGCCCAGCTTGATGGCATGGCGGGCGGCGCGCAAGTGATGAATGCTTTCGTCGAGGCAAATATCTGTCGAAATCTGCCTTTGCAATTCAGCATGATCGATAAGATCATCTTCATGCAGCGGCTGCTCGATCAAACCCAGAGATAAAGCATCGAATGCGTTGAGCGTTTCGATATCGGCGAGCGAGTAAGCCGCATTTGCGTCGACCCAGAGTTCCCGCTCGGGGTGTTCATCGCGAATCGCATTCAAAACATGCAAGTCAGCGCCAGGCGCAACTTTAACTTTTATGCGCCTGTAACCCTCGTCAAGGTATTTAGCAATTTGCTCGAGCATCCCCTCGGCGTTCTCCTGGATCCCGATAGATACGCCCACCTGGACCTGCGCTTTCTTACCGCCGATTAGCTCGCCAAACGATTTCCCTGAAATCCTTCCGTTCAAATCCCAAAAGGCCATCTCCAATCCGGCTCTCGCCAGAGGATGACCTCGATACTTACCCAACGCAGCGCGCAGTTTTTCCGGTGAACTCACGCCCTGTTCGAAGACTGCCGGGACGAAAAAATCTTTGAGGATTTGCCATGCTGTGCCCACCGTCTCGTAAGAAAACCCCGGCTCCGCCCCCGCCACACATTCGCCCCACCCTCGCTCGCCATCGGCGTGGATACAGACAAGCAAACATTCGCGATCTCGCTCGAGACCAAACGATGTGCGGAAATCAGACTTCAACCGCATGCGCACATGCCGCAGCTCGACACGTTCGATCCTCACGCTCATCCCAGAGTCCCTTCGCCATAGGAAAGCAGATAATAAGAGCGCGGGTAGCGCTCTTCGTGCAGGTGGACAAAATCGGTCACCAGATAGCCTCGCTTGAACAATTCAGTGAAAATCTCGCGTATCTGCTCGCGCCAGCTTTCCGCCAAGCCAGGATCGATGGATCTGAGCTTGTGGTAATCCGGAGGGATCTCAACCAGTGCGAAGGTGCCTTCCGGCATGTAGATCTGTTCACTCGGCAGCAGCAGGTCTCGAGAATCCAATATTGTCGGGTTGACCTTTTCTGCGCCAGCGCTGAGAAAATGCGCGAGATCGAGCGGTTTGCGTTCGTTCGTGAGACGGGTCTCAACGCGCTTAGATGTGATCCACCATTCGACGTGGAAGCGATCGGACTCGTCCCCGAGGTTCAGCTCATCACGCATTTCACCGTAGTTATTCTTAATGTATGTGCTGCAGATGGCGCCTAGACGGCGGATATTCAAATGAGCATTGACGCTGAGCAGTGGATCATAGGTCCATGATATCAAGCGGATACCCTGCATCATGACCAGTTCACGCTGAGCGAGCTTCAGCGCGTAGCCGATGCCGCGATTTCGATAGTCCGGATGGACGGCGAGCTCGTGCGAGTAATGCTTCAATCTCGCCATCGCAACACGCCCCGGGCTTTTCGCATCCGTGCCAATAAAACCGATCACCAAACCTACGAGTTTCTGACCATCAAACGCACCCGCCACGACGCCTCCGTTATGACTGATTGCCAGGGTGAGATGGCCAGGTACGATGTCCAGTGGGTTCGCTTGCCAGACAATAGTTTGGAGCTCTTCTGCAGCGCGCATCTCGTCTGGGGTGGTAAGCACGCGGACCTGGATAGTTTCACTCATTGTCTACCTTCTACCTGCCCTTTCTAAATTGATTGCGCAAAAACACCCAACCCCAATTCCTGCCCCGTAAGTATGCCAGACGTTCTTCCATGCGTGAGGGGGCCAGACCGAATACGCGCGGAAGCGTATTGAGATCGGTCGTTCGGCTGACCGCAAGATAGTCGATCCAATGGACATTGACCGGAGGCCTTGGAAGCAGCAGCTGCATCACGCGCGCACCAAAGCGGAGATATGGAGGTCGCGTCTTGACGATGATCCGCAGCATGGCGGCTTGCAGCATGATCATCTGTGTGATCTCTTCCAATGTGAAATATTCCGGACCTCCCACGCTGTAAATGCTCCCGATCGTCTCTTCAATATCAAGCGACCACAGCACGCATGTCGCCAGGTCATCCACCCATAATGGCTGCAACGTCGTCTTGCCGTCACCCGGTAAGAAGAAGAATAGTGGCGAGGCAGCAATTGTCTGGGCGAGCCCTGAGGTGAATGTGTCACCTTCTCCGTAGAGCACACTGCTGCGCAGGATAGTGTAATCCAGTCCGCTGTTCTGAATGGCCTCCTCGGCTCGTGCATTCGCCTGAAGCAATGGGTACGCCGAAGCTCGATCGGCTCCCAGCTGGCTCACATAGATGATGCGTCTCACTCCCGCTTCGCGTGCCTTATCGACAAGCACCTCAACCCCGCGGCCATACGCTTCACTGGAGTCATCGGGCGCAGCGCCAAGCCTCGGCCCGCCGACGTGCAATACGGTATCAACACCGATCATCGCAGCCCTGATGCCGCGCTCATCTTGAAGAGATGAGAGCGCGGCTTCGAAGCTCAGGCCGGAGGGAAGGAATGGGGATTGAGCCGCTGGCTCGAGGAGAACCCTCAGCGGATATGAATGATCTTTGAGCTGTGTCAGCAAGGACCGACCCAGGAAGCTTGTCCCACCCACGACGAGGATCAACGCACCGCCCTTCGCGTTATACTTTATAAAGATTGGTCAGAATATAGACAGGTCCAGATTCCCGCTTTGGCCCGTTAATTCGCTCAAATTCTAGCACACACCAAGGTTCACGCAGCGTACTCTCAGCGTACCCTACACAGAAAAGTGGTGTTATATCCCCCGAGGGGCTCTAAGGACTTTGCACCAAAGGAGGCAGTGGTGAGTAAAACACGTGTCGTTGTCACAGGTTTGGGCTGTGTCAGCCCATTGGGTTTGAACGTCGAAAAGACATGGGAAGGGATCCTGAGTGGACGATCCGGGGTTGCATCGATCAGCCTGTTCGATACGAACGATTTCAAGACGACATTTGCTGCAGAGGTCACGGGGTTTGACCCCGATGAAGCGTTGGGCAAACGACTATCACGTCGGACGGACCGTTTCACGCAATTCTCGTTGGAAGCCACACGTCAGGCGCTCAAGCATGCTCAACTCAGCATAGACGACAGCAACCGCGACCGGATCGGGGTTGTGATCGGCACCGGCATCGGCGGAATGACAACGCTGACCGACGAACAGAAAAACTTTCAGGACCGCGGCCCTCGCTGGGTAAGCCCCCATATGGTTCCAATGATGCTGCCTGATACCGCGCCGGGCTATACCGCCATCGAGTACGGCATGCGCGGTCCCAACATGGCGGTGGTCACCGCCTGTGCATCCAGTGCGAATGCCATTGGTGAGGCGACCGAGATGATTCGCCGGGGTTCAGCCGACCTCATGATTGCAGGCGGTGCAGAGGCGGCGCTGATCCCGGTCGCGCTGGCCGGCTTTAACAATATGGGCGCGCTCTCCACCCGCAATGAAGACCCGCAAGGCGCTTCGCGTCCCTTTGATAGTGATCGAGACGGTTTCGTAATGGGCGAAGGCGCCGCAAGTCTTGTGCTGGAGCGCTATGAACACGCGGTTGCGCGCGGCGTGCCGATCCTGGCCGAGGTACTCGGCTACAGCGCGACCAATGACGCCTATCATATATCCGCCCCAGCCGAAGGCGGTGCCGGAGCAGCCCTTTGCATGCGAAATGCGCTGGCAGACGCCGATCTCGAGCCAGCCGCGATTGACTACATCAACGCTCACGGCACAAGCACACCGCTGAACGATGCCAGCGAGACCGCCGCAATTAAGACTGTTTTTAGTGATGATGCGTTTGGCACCCCGATCTCGTCAACGAAATCGATGACCGGTCACTTGCTAGGTGCAGCCGGTGCGCTGGAATCGATCTTCTGCATTAAAACAATCGAGGATCAAGTCCTTCCACCTACGATAAACTACACCACACCTGATCCTGAGTGCGACCTGGATTATGTCCCCAACAAGAAGCGGGCTGCTGAAGTTAGCTATGCGATGACCAATTCGTTTGGATTTGGCGGCCATAACGCCTGCCTGATCTTCGGAGAGGTCTAACCGCAAAGGAAGATATTTATGAACCGCTATGCCCACGTGACAGGTTGGGGCCTCGCCGTCCCGGACGAAATTCTCACCAATGAGAAGCTCGCCAAGATCGTAGATACAACGGATGAATGGATCGTCAGCAGGACGGGTATTCGCGAACGACGCATCGCGCGTAAAGATCAGAGCACAGCAACCCTGGCGGCCGATGCGGCAAGGAAAGCACTGGAACGCACAGAAATTGACGCTCGTGACCTGGATCTGATCATCGTGGCTACATCATCACCCGAGCACCTTTTCCCTGCAACGGCCTGCCTTGTGCAGGATAGCATCGGTGCCATCAAGGCTGGCGCCTTCGATCTTTCTGCAGCCTGTACTGGTTTTATCTTCGGCCTGAATATGGCGGCACAAGCCATCCGAACAGGCTCGATTGAGAACGCGCTCGTCATTGGATCTGAAACACTCTCGCGACTGGTTGACTGGGATGACCGCTCAACCTGCATCCTTTTTGGGGATGGCGCTGGAGCGTTCGTATTGCAAGGATCCGATGAGCCAGGAGGCATTCTCTCAGCGGTGATGCGATCAGATGGCTCTGGAGGAAACTTACTCTCCGTGCCCGCTGGGGGCAGCAAACTGCCAAGCTCGCATGAAGCGATCGATAGAAAGCAGCATTTGATCCAGATGAACGGGCGTGAGGTTTTCAGGTTCGCGACCCGCGTGATGGCCTCTGCCACGCGTGAGTCGGCAGAGCAGGCAGGCTGGGATGTGGAAGATATCGACCTCGTCATACCCCATCAAGCCAATCAACGCATCATCGAATCGGCGGCAAGAGGCCTGCGGCTGCCAATGGAAAAATTTATCGTGAATCTCGAGCGCTACGGAAATACCTCAACTGCCTCTATCCCGCTGGCGATGGTCGAGGCGCTCGATGACGGTCTTATCCCTGACGGATCAAACCTTGTCCTCGTCGGCTTCGGCGCAGGTTTAACGTGGGGTGCACTGAGCATGCACTGGGTTGAGCCAAGGGTCAAGATAACCAAGTTTGAGCACAGACGTCGGGGGTTTCTCAATATGCTTGCACGCTTGCGTTCGTTTCTGCGGCGGGTTCAGCGCCGTATCGAGGGTCTTATCTGGGGGACTTCCTCAGAGGGCCGAGAGGAATAAACTCCGCGTGATCAGCCCTTACAACGAAAAAAGAGGGAGAGCATCGCTCTCCCTCTGCGTTTTCTAAAGATTGTCTTTACTCTTCAGAAACTACCGTCTCAAGGAACGTGTCAACGATATCGCGTAAATACGGTTCTGGAACTGCACCCACCTGCTGATGGACAACTTTCCCGTCGGCGACAAAAAGCATCGTGGGAATGCCCTGAACGCCAAACTGTTGCGCCCACTGCGGGTGTTCATCAGTGTTGACTTTGGCAACCAGCAGCTTACCCGCATAATCCTCGGCAATTTGCTCAAGGATCGGTTCGACCATCTTGCAGGGGCCGCACCAGGGTGCCCAAAAATCGACGACGACAGGCACGTCGGAATTCAACACGGTCTTCTCGAAGGCCTCGTCGCTAACATGCACAGGTTCATTCGTCATTATTTTCTCCATGTTTATACTTCTATCCTCCTGGATTTTACCAGTATTCGCTACAAGATTTAGATGCATCTGAACACAAAATGGTTACATGCAGTCTCGTCCGGGATTAATGTTATAGTAATCGCCAGGTTGGATGCTCGATGCAATGAGGTGCTGATTGTCTACGTCTCTATGCCCAATTTGCCATGAGGCGCAATTGAAGCGGGAACCTACCGGCGCATTAGTTTGCGGTCATTGCCACGCGCATTTCGTCCAGGGACAACTTCAATGCCCCAACTGTGAGGCGACCCACCCGATCGGAATGGAGATGTGTTCGCTGTGTGGCGAACCGCTGACACTTTTTGGTCGTGTCATGATCCGTCAGGGTCTCCAATCGAAACCACACCGCCTTGAGCAAATGCGCAGCCGCGCCGTTACGATTCAAGAACATGCACGTCTCTCATCTGAGATACGCATGGCAGGGTTTGAAGAAATCGACAAGCGCAGGCTCGAAAACGAACAATCGGCCCAGGCCGCTCAGCAACAACGAGACCGGCAATTGTTCCGTTATCTCGCGCTTGGCATCGGAATATTTCTCTTGGTGATCGCAGCAGTCAGTCTGGTGATTCTTCTGTGAGTTCAATCATCTCGAACAGCGGCTACACAATCCAACTTCCTGTATATGAAGGCCCCCTCGATCTGCTTCTGGAATTGATCGAGCGCGCCGAGCTAGATATTACAAAGGTATCACTCGCCCAGGTTACCGATCAATATCTGGACTATATCCGCGAGCTTCGTGAAGTGGATATTGAGAATCTCGCTTCGTTCCTGGTCATAGCAGCTCGATTGATACAGATCAAATCGGAATCGCTGCTGCCGCGCCCACCAGTTCGAGAACCAGGCGAGGAGGATCCTGGTGATGCGCTCGCAAGGCAGCTGGTTGCATACAAACGCTACAAGCAGGTTGCGATTATGCTCTCGGAACGTGAGGAAGCCGGCCTGCATTCCTATCTGCGTCTTTCCACGCCAGTGCGTGTGATCGATCCCAAGCTCGATCTTGAAGGACTTACGCTCGCGGATCTTCGTCAGGCCATGATTGAGGTGCTACAGCAGCAACCCGAGCCCAAGGGGCTTGAGCGCGCCGTGGAGATCCCCCAGGTGCGTGTGCGCGACAAGATTGTGGCCATCATGCGCTCGCTCCGTCGAATCGGTCGTGTGAATTTCAAATCACTCGTAAAGACCGCCCGCAGCCGGCTGGAAGTCGTGATCTCGTTTATTGCCGTCCTCGAGTTGATCAAGCAACAGCAGGTCGAAGCCACTCAAGCCGAGCGTTTCGGTGATATTGAAGTGACGCCTGGCCGGGAATGGAAAGCCGATCAGGAATTTGATTTCGACCTGGAGTTTGAGGAATAGAGCACAGAAAATATCAGCGCAAACGCAGCTCCAGCGCTATCGATCCCCACATCTCGCAGAGTGGATGTCCGCCCCTCCACAAAGGATTGATGAAACTCATCACTCAAGGCGAAAAGCAGCGCCATGATGAAGGCCAGCACACCCCGGTACATGGGTGAGAGCCGTGGCGGAAGCGCGAAGTAGTAGGCCAGCGCAAGCAGCGCGTATCCGATTGCGTGGCCGCCTTTCTTAATCAATAGATCGATTTCACCAAAATAGGGCAGACGACCGGCCGGGGTCGACGAGAAGAGGAAGATCGCGGCCATCAGCATCAACGCTGGAAGCCAGCGAAAGATCATGGGTATCTGACGTGTTTGCATGCGCACGATTCTACCACCCCACGCATCGCATTCCGGCGGCATCCCCATGAGGGTGAGCAATCTCGAATGAGTCGAGGTATGCTTTTCACTACACACTCTGGATAATCACGGAGACCCGTGCGATGGCTAATAAGTTGAAACAAGAAACTTCACCCTACTTGCTCCAACATGCCGACAACCCTGTAGATTGGTTGCCATGGGGCGAGGAGGCATTTGAACGCGCCAGAAATGAACAAAAGCCAATCTTTTTGAGCATTGGTTATGCAGCCTGCCACTGGTGCCATGTTATGGCGCATGAATCCTTCGAAGACCCTGAGACCGCCGAGATCATGAACGCGTATTTCGTCAACGTTAAGGTGGATCGTGAGGAGCGACCGGACGTCGATTCGATCTACATGGATGCGGTTGTGGCGCTGAACGACCAGGGCGGCTGGCCGCTTTCAGTTTTCCTGACGCCCGATGGTCGACCCTTCTTCGGAGGGACTTACTTCCCACCCCAGCGACGATTCAACATGCCTGCATTCCGTGAGGTGCTTGAGAGCATCCATCAAGAATGGACCGGCAATCGGGAACGTGTTGAGCGCATCGGCGAGCAATTATCTCAGCGAGTGCAGGCAAAGCCTGTTTTTGACCAGACCCGTGACAGGCTCGAAGTCGCTGCGCTTGACTCTGCTGCCGAACAGCTTTTTGAGCGCTATGACTGGAAATTTGGCGGTTGGGGCTCTGCTCCGAAGTTTCCGGCCGCGGCGACGATCGAATTCCTCCTTCAACGTTACCATCGCAAGCGAGATCGGCTCGCACTCGATATGGCCAGGCATGTGCTCCGTTCGATGGCAAACGGCGGCATGTTCGATCAGGTTGGCGGAGGGTTCCACCGCTATTCGGTAGATGAAAAATGGCTCGTCCCGCATTTTGAAAAAATGCTCTACGATAATGCCGTCCTGCTGCCTGCCTACTTGCATGTCTGGCAGATCACCGGCGAGGATGACTTCCGGCGGGTTGTCGAGAAGACCATGGGGTTCTTGATGCGCGAAATGCAGGATGAGCAAGGCGGATTCTACGCGTCGCTCGACGCGGATTCCGAGGGCGAAGAAGGAAAATATTACGTTTGGACTGAAAATGAGCTGCGCGAGGCGCTCTCGGACGAAGCCGATATCGAGCTTGCCGTCGATGTTTATGGTCTTGAGACCGGGCCGAACTTCGAGGGTGCAAACATCCTCTACATCCCAGCACTGCTGGACGAGATCGCAGAAAAGCACGATCTCTCCGAAGAAAGCCTCTTATCACAGCTGGAAGCGATCGAGTCAGAACTTCTGAGGGCACGTTCAGAGCGCGTTCGCCCGGCCACAGATGACAAAGTGATCACCGCATGGAATGGCTTACTTTTGATCGCCTTAGCGGAATCCGCAAGAGCATTGGACAACTCACAGTATCTCCAGGCAGCGCAGGACCTCGCGCAATTTTTAGTTGCCGATTTGAAGACAGATTCAGGTTGGCGGCGAACCTGGCGTCAGGGACAAGCCAAACATAAAGCCACGCTCCGTGATCTGACGGCAGCAGCTCTGGGCTTCCTGGCTCTTTATGAGACGGATTTCAACACAGGCTGGTTTGAGGAAGCCGAAGGAATAACGGAACAAATCCTCGAGAATTATCAGGATCCTGACGGAGGCTTCTTTGATACGCACCAGGATCAATCGGACCTGATAACACGTCCTAAGACGATTCAAGATTCTCCCATCCCCAGCGGCAATAGTCTGGCGGTTCAACTACTCTTGAAAATGTACAATCTGACCGGCAACGACCGCTATGCTGCTCCCGCTGATGCGGCCTTGCGGGGGATGCAGTCGCTCGCGAGCCAGCATCCAAGCGCGTTCGCCGGATGGCTGATCGCACTGGATTATGCAATTGGTCCAAGCCTTCAACTCGCGCTAATCGGCAATCCGGAGGAGGCGGGAACTCTGCGTTTTCTGGATGTCGTCAATCAAAGATATCTGCCCCTTCTCATGCGTGCAGCAGGCCAACCAGAAGAAAACGTACAGCCGGAGCTTCTACAAGGGCGTGAAATGCTGGAGGATAAACCCACAGCTTATCTCTGCCAGGGGTTCGTTTGCAATAAACCAACCAACTCACCTGACGAATTCGTAACTCAACTCGAGCAGGCCCTCACTCCCCCCTGATGGACACAAAGTGCCCTAAATTGACTTGTAGAGGGATGATCAACACTTTGCTTGTCCCGCCATGGCGATTACCATTTCTGGCAGACGTGGACCACCCTGAGGAGAGAGATGCACACTGAACACCCCTGCCTGCAATGCATGTTGGATCAAGGGCAGCGCACTGCAAAACGTCTTCTAGGTGAAGGACCTACCTATCAAGAGGTTGTTAGATCGCTGCGCGAACTCGTAGATCAACAGCCCCCTGAAGGTCCTCCCCCGGCATTTTACAAGCAGGTCTATGGCATTGTTTCAAGCGCTGCTGGTGAGCCCGACCCATTCCGCCAGATCAAGCGCCAGAATACACTCGCCGCGCTCAATATTTATCCATACTTGAAAGAACTCGTCGCAGGATCGGCCGATCCACTGGGGACAGCAGTCCGAATCGCCATAGCCGGGAATATCATCGACCATGGCATCAACCGTCCTTTTGACGCTGAACAAGAACTCGAGCGGACATTATCTGTCGAGCCAGGCGTGATGGACTATGCGAAGTTCAAGAAGGCGGTCGAATCTGCAAATCATATCCTCTACCTGGGTGATAATGCGGGTGAGACTGTCTATGATCGTGTGTTGATTGAAACCATCGATAAGCCAACTACGTTCACGGTAAGAGCAAAACCGATCATCAACGATGCCACAATCGAGGACGCCGTCCAGGCTGGCCTGGCTCACGTCGCCACGCTGATCTCGACTGGCTCGGGCATACCTGGCATCTTGCTCGAAGAAACGAGCACGGAGTTCAGAGACGTATTTAACACCGCCGATGTGGTCATCAGCAAAGGTATGGGAAACTTCGAGACCCTATCTGACGTTCAAAGGCCGATCTTTTTCCTGTTGAAGGCCAAATGTGATCTCGTCGCCGATCATATCGGCGTGGAGGTCGGGGAGAGCGTGCTGTTCGCCTCGAATGTATCTTAACAACGCGCAGACAAAATTATTAGGACTGCCGTTGGGCCAGTCCTTTTTCAGTTAAGAATCATTGAGTTGATTTACTCCACGGTCACGCTCTTTGCTAGGTTCCGTGGCTGATCAACGTCTGCGCCGCGCAGTACGGCGATGTGGTAAGCGAGTAACTGCAAGGGGATACTCGTTGTCACCGGACTGAGCATCCACGGTGTGTCAGGGATCCAGATCACATGGTCTGCGATTGTCGGCAGCAATTCATCTCCATCCGTTGCAACCGCTACGACGATCCCTCCCCTTGCCTTGGTCTGCTCGATCTGGCTGATCATTTTCTCATACCAGGGGTCACGCGGCACGATGGCGATGACCGGCATCTCTTCATCGATCAACGCGATGGGCCCATGTTTCATTTCGCCCGCCGGATAGGCCTCGGCATGGATATAGGAAATCTCTTTCAATTTCAGCGCGCCTTCGTAGGCGATGGGCATGTTGATACCTCTACCCAGGTATAGCGCGTGCTGCACGTCCTTTAATTCCCAGGCGATCTGCTCGATGGCTTGCTCTCGCTCCAGGCACTGTCCTACCAGATCAGGCACCTTACGCAGGTCAGCGACAAGCTTCCGACGCTCCTCATCCTTGAGCGTCTCGCGCATATCGGCTAGCAAAATTGCTAGCATATAAAGGTCAATCAAGGGCGCGGTGAAAGCCTTCGTCGATGCGACCCCGATCTCCGGGCCAGTCTGCATGCCGATATAGCCGTCGGCGATGCGCATCGCCTGCGAACCGATCACATTCACAATGCTCCAAAGTGTTGCGCCGCGCTCACGCCCTTCGTTCATCGCCGCAAGCGTATCCGCAGTTTCCCCAGACTGGCTGATCGCCAGGACGACCGTGTCTTCATCAACGAGAGGCTCCTGATAGCGAAACTCCGAAGCGATGTCAACCTGGACCGGGATCTTGGCGATGCGCTCAATCAATGTTCGCCCCACCATCCCCGCGTGGGCGGCTGTCCCACAGGCTGTGATCACGATCTTCTGAATACGTTTGGCAAATTCAGACGTCAGGTTGAGCTGGGGCAGGATGATTTTGCCTGTCTGGAAATCGACCCTGCCTGCGATCGTATCCGTGGTTGAGCGCGTCTGCTCGAAAATCTCTTTGAGCATGAAGTGCTTGTATTCACCCTTTTCAGCTGCAACCGGATCCCACGATACCGATTGCACCTGCACATCAACCGGCTCACCGTCAATCTCAAATGCCTCGAATCCATCGGCACTGACAACCGCCATCTGCCCTGATTCCAGGAATGCCATCTGACGGGTGTGCTCGAGGATCGCAGGGATATCGGAAGCGACAAACATCTCATCTTCCCCCACACCGATCACGACCCCGCCGGCATTGCCGATGCGTGCAGCGACGATCTTGTCGGGTTCCGTCAACGACATTAGAACAATGCCGTGCGCGCCTTCCAGATGACTGATAGATCGGCGCGCCGCTTCTGCGAGAGACTGTCCCATAGCCAGATAGCGGTCGACCAGGTGTACGATGATCTCTGTATCCGTATCGGAGTTGAAGTTCACCCCTTCTGCGCTCAATTCATCCTTGAGGGTCAAGTAATTCTCAACAATCCCATTATGAACAACCACGACCTCGCCCGATTCCCCGATGTGGGGATGTGCATTGCGAGCGCTGGGTTCTCCGTGAGTCGCCCAGCGTGTGTGCCCTATACCGGTATGTCCCCCGACCGGCTCTTTATCGAGCAATTGACCTAAACGATCGAGCTTGCCCGCGTCCCGGCGAATCTCAATGGCCCCACTCTGGATGATGGCAAGCCCAGCCGAATCATAGCCACGATATTCGAGGCGCTTCAACCCGTTGTAAATAATCGGCGTCGCATCGCGCGCACCGACATATCCGACGATGCCACACATAGGATCCCTCCATTGTTCATTTCAGTCCGATTGAATTATTTTAGAAAGCCAGTCCCCTTGATGTTGTCTGACCTGTCACCAGGTCAGCATTGGTCTCAGGGTTGGTGTTGGGGAAAAGGTGATGGGTTTGGCGAACCCAGAGGGCTTCCGCTGATCTTCCGATTTTCCCCGACGACAGTTGCTCGCCAGGTTAGCCCTGCTGCGTGGCAGGGAACCCTCGTCCTCGTCACCCCAAAGTCTCGGGGCCTTGCGCTGTCCTTTCCCAAGAATATTTTCCGGTGGGCACCTCCATTTTGTCTGGAGCCCCATTATACCTGTAATAGCTAGATGGAACAGACTGGCACCCTTGTTTTTCGAATACAAACAAGGGTGGACCTTTGGCAGCGCCCACCCTTCCTGTCAATTCTATGACTATGCGAAGTGAACGTTACTCGACGAGCTCAAACACCACGGTGACCTGGACTGAGACCGTCGACTGACCCGGGCTGATCGGTGCGCCACCACCGCCACCCAAACCATCGGCGGCAAATCCTACCCCGACCGGTGTGCCAAGTACGCCCTCGCTGATGGAGAGCGGCTCGCCAACATTCAAGCCCAGACCAGATGCCAGCTCCTCCGCCCGCATTTGGGCTTCGACAATTGCAGCGGCACGCGCCTCCGTCTCGAGCTGAGTGCGTTCATCCAGTCCAAAGTTGATGCCGTAGATGTTATTCACACCCGCATCCAATCCGACTTGAATAAACTCACCCATGCGTTCGATATCACGTATCGTCACTTCTAACGTGAGGTCAGCGTGATAGCGACGCTCACCGGTCTGTTCACCTGTCAATCGATCGTAGACATCCTCGGGCCAGATACCGTAATTGGTGGTTCTAATATCACGGCGTTCGATACCCGCAGCGACGAGCGCATCCGTCACCATCTCGATCGATTGATTGCCAGTCTCGATGACCGCTTCCAGATTCGAATCCACGAGGTTGATCCCCATCTGAATCGAGGCGATATCCGGTGTTCCCTTTGCCTGCCCTACTCCAACGACCTGGATCGTGTTGCGAGGCTGCTGAACACCGCCCAGAACATCGACCGGCGATGACGAGCCGCAGGAGCTCAAGAACATGACAGCCAGCACAAGGACCAACATAAAACCAACATACTTCTTTCCAATCATCCTAATTCTCCCGGCGCAACGCGCCATAAGGTAATGTTCCGCCAGCAGAATGCCGGCGGTCGTTCTGCATACAGAACGGATTAATTATGGATTTTGTTCCCGAAAAGTGTCTGTGAATTTTGTACAAAAAATGTCTTAATTTGGTTCAGGAGAGGAATTGGATCGTTTCCTGCGTTGCGTTCTCAAGATCGCTATAGACACCGCGGCGCTCAGGGGGGAGCATGCGCGCCAAAATATACATCGCTTCGTCCGTCATCTTTCTAAGGAGGTCCCCACCAGCCGATGATTGTTCTGTGACAAATCGGAACGGTTTCCCGATCTTAACCACTACCCCTTCCCCCTTCCACCGTTTTGGACTGACACTGGGAAAGCCCGGTGTCCCTTCGATCGCCGTGGGTACAACGGTGGCACTTGTGCGTGTCGCCAGGAACGCCACACCTTCCTTTCCACGCTGCAGCTGTGGGCTGCGGGTTCCCTCCGGCGCGATCAAAATCGACTCGCCCGCCTTGAGCACATTCAACGCATGCCTGAGCGCGCGGCGGTCAATGGACTGTCTGCGAACAGGAATAACCTCCCAGAGTTCTGGAAAAATGCCCCAGATCGGGTATTGGTAGGCTTCGATTTTTGCCATCGGCACGACATTGCGTGGCAAGTTCGCCATGACGACGATCGGGTCGACGAAGGCGATATGGTTTATCATGACGATCACCGGCCCTGTTTTCGGAAAGTTGTCAACGCCCTCGACATGATCGAATTTGAGCAAAAACCTGAAGCCGATATTCTCGATCATCCAGCGCAGCACCCAGCGCCTGCGCTCGAGAGCGGCATGGTCATACTCAGTTACTGGGGTTTTGGCCATCCCTGTGTGAAACTCCGATCCCTTCCAAAGATAAAAATCAATTGGACAACTGGCGAGAACCGATAATCCGCATCACTTCCCGCACTTCCTCTTCAACGGATAGATAGGTGTTATCGAGGATGATCGCATCGGAAGCAGGCTCCAGTGGTGCCAACTTGCGCGTGGAATCGATCCGATCGCGCCTGCGCATATCTTCAAGGATATCCTTAAATTTTGCGGGCTCTCCTCGCTCGTGACTCTCTTCGTATCTGCGTCTCGCTCGAGCCCGCACGCTTGCATCAAGAAAGATCTTCAAGTCAGCGTCAGGCAGCACGACTGTTCCGATATCCCTGCCGACCATAACAACCTCGCCGCGCGATCCAATTTCTCGCTGACGTTTTGTCATTGCTTCTCGGACACCAGCGTACATCGAAACCTGAGAGACATTGCGATCGACTTCCGGGCTTCGGATTTCCCAGGTCACATCCTCGCCATCCATGATTACATCGTACTGACGTCCATCTCCCCCGCTTGGCGGCCGGACATCCAGATTCAGCTCTCGTGCGATAGCCGAAACGCGCCGCTCGTCTTCGACGGGGATAGCTTTCCGAAGGGCCGCTAGTGTGACGGCGCGATACATCACCCCGGTGTCGAAGTATAGGTACCCGAGCTCTCCAGCCAATTCCTTCGCCAGCGTCGATTTTCCCGAAGCGGCAGGGCCGTCGATTGCGATTGTGCTGATTTTCTCTGGTGATCCGGACATCAAATCATTCCAATGGGGCATCGAGCGTGAATTCAGTGAGGGCGATAATATCCGCCCGGATATAGATCACCCATCCGGTTGATGCCGTCGGTGCGGAGTGCGTCAGCGACCACCGCAGCAAGTCGGGTGGAAGCAGGCCAAACCAACCCCGCTCGAGGTTCAATGCGAAACTTTGACCGAAATACTCTGCGCCATAAGCACCGAGGCCGGCGCCTTCGGGCGTGACAAGGATCGGTGGCGTGGCAGCGCTCTCCGCGTCTGCTGGAGTGTAGCGAGGATGATCCCTCAAACGCCAGGTGATCGAGGGTTCTAACTCCCCTTGCACTAACACCGGCGCCGCTTTTGGGGTCCCCATCAGTGCCAGCGATGCATTATCAAGCGTGCTCTCAAAATAGGCGCCGTTCTCTGTCGGTGAGTTGGTCGCCCAGAAGGTGCGAAATCCAAGCCCCCGATCGTCTGCCAAATTCCAAGCCGCAGAGATGGACATCAGCATTGTCGCGAGGACAATGACGATCCCTGCTCCATCCAGGACGATACCCCAGGACCAACCCAATCCGAACAGTACAAATACGCTCGACAGCAACAGCAACATCGCCAGCAGCGCCAGACCGATCAGGATGTCATTCCCGACCATCATTTGCTGTAAATATCCGTTGACATATCCGATCAACGTGACGATTGCAGCACTGATCAATACGAGAGCGATGCTCACGAGCGCAGTAACGTGAAGCCATTCTACACGTTCATTGATCCGATCCAACAGTGCAGCAACTGCCTCCGCCGCAAGAAATGCCAGCGGAACGGCCACCCAGATCCAATCCTGGGCGGTCCTGCCTGAGTAAGCCAGGCTGACCAGAAGAGCCCCGAGCGCCCAGAGCGAGAACAGCTTACCTCGCTGCCGATGGGTTCGCCATGCGATGTATGCGCCAACGCTGCCTACGATCAGGATAAACGGCTCATATGCAAATCCAGCAACGAGGAAAGCAGGAGTTGAAAGCTGCCCAAACGGCACCCAGCCGCGCAGCCACAATGCAAACGATTCTCCCAACCCGGCCAGACCAAATCGGAAGCCCCCTGCTCCGGTTGCCAGCACAACAGCGACGATGGGTGCGATCCATAGATTGCGTGCGACATGACGCCGGTTTATTCCGATAACCCCGTCACGAATCACATCTGGAGAAAGCCATTGTATTAGCAGATAAGCCATGAGAAGCGAGAGCATGCCGGTGTACACTGCGGTTCCGCTGGCAATTGCCGCACCCAATAGGGCCGCAGCCCACATCCCCATCCTGTCAGAACTCTTTTCGGGTACCGGAAGAGCAGCAACCAAGACCGAAGCGGTCAGGAAGAGAGCGCTAATCATTGCGCCGCCAGCCGTCCTTGATAGATTTACGGCCACCGGCGACAACGCCAGGAAGGCAGAGCTCAAAAGGAGCTCTGCTTTAGAGGCTCTTCCCAGGAAGAAAATAGGCAGCAAAGCCAGCATCGTCCCAGCTATCGCAGGGACGATGCGCGCCTGGGTCTCATCGGACCCGGTGAACTGAAATACAAGTCCGGTCGACCACTCATAAAGTGGGCTGGCGGTGATGGTCTCTTGCTCGCCTGGCCAGTACGAAGCCGGTTCGGAGCTGAGCTGGGCGGCATTCAAAGCATCGACGGCTTCATCGTTGTCTAACGGCCGGTTAGATAGGTTTATCACACGCGGCAGGAATGAGAGCAGGATCAAAAGAAGGACTGCGATATGCAGCCAGCGTACCTGGATCAACGTTCGATTCACTCAACACCCCTTTCACGTGTGGCGTAGATCTGCACTTGCTCGTTCTGGTAGATCAGGTCGAGGTATGTCTGGAACTTGTCCTCAAATAACGGGCGATATGTATTCCGCTCAAGTTCACCTACATAAACATAATCGATCCCATACTGCTGGATGATCTCCTCCGTCGTCGGCCAATCAGGAGAGGAATAAAGATTCCGAATGTCTCCCTCGCGGTTGCCGATTTCTTGATAGCCGCCCCGCCACTGACTTTCGTGCCCGGGCCAACCGAGCACGGTCGGGAGTCCCGTGTGAGCCGAGACGCGTGCAAAATACGTGTAAGACCCGCCTACAGCTTCGGCAATGACGCCATCTTCGATATTGGCATCCATCCAGATCACAGCTTCTCGATCTGCATCGAGAGCATAAGTGGGATGCATGGACCCATTTAACGTCCGATCATAGGGCGGATTGAACCCATCTGTCTTGGTCCACGTACCCAGAATGGGATAGATCAGACCAAGTAGGAGAGGGATGACGCTCAGGATTTGCAGTGGCAGGACACGGGGCGAACGGTTCTCCCACAGGGCACTTACAGCGTAGGCAGCAGCTAACCCCCACATGATCCAGGCTGAAAAATAGAACTTAAAAATTGTGTTCATTCGCAGCCCAAACTGATCGCGCAGATAGAAGAATTCCGGGCCAATGATCAGCAAAGCGCCGATCAAAATGAGAAGGATCACGAAGAGATCCGGCTCTGATTCATCCTTTAGCGGCCACTTACGACGGAGCAGTAGAATGCCGGCAGCGAAGATCAATCCCAGCGCGAGTGCGGTCCATGAGGCCGTCAAGCGAGTTCGTATGATCATGCGAACTGCCTCACCAAAGGAAGAGACCTGCATGATGTTGAAAGCACGATCGAGAATGAAGGGATCCATAATCGTCAGCACGAGGCGAGCTAGCATCAGAGATAGCAACATCAGCAGAAGCGGCAGACCGAGTGCCATCGCGATCAACCGCAACCAATCGCGACCGTCTGCCCCCCTGAAAAATTTCCAGCCTAGCCAGGCCGAGATGGGCACGAATGCGGTTCCAAACATGATGAAGAAATGCAGAAAACGCGTGGGGTGGAGGACGTGTGGCAGGATGCCACCGGCCTGGGAGGAGAAAGATGGATACCAGGGCAGAAAGAGGATAACTCCCAGGGTCAGCACTGCGACGGTCGCGATTAATGATTGGCGTAATGCATCGAAGAAGCCCTCTTCACGGGAACTCAACACGAGCACCGCGAAGAACAATGAGAGGTATATCGGGAAATCCCACGTATTCAAGAAAGCCAGGCTTCCGTAAAGCAAACCGCCTACCAAAAGCTCCGCACGGCTCAACGCGCTCTGCCCATATCCTAAGAACACCAACACAACGAATCCAAGGGCGAAGATCAGGAAACCATAAAGCAGGATGTCGGTGATCAGCGCAAGCAGTATCCCTCCGGTCATCATGCCCTCACCTGCAGCTGAAGATACTGAAGCGGGGATCACGTACAGGAGACCTGCTCCTGCGATGACCAGCACAATGTTCCGCAGCCCGTCACTGATATCACCGAAACGCAGATGATTGGCGTCAGCTTTCCTTCGCATAAAGATCTGCATGGCGAAGGCAATCGTAAGCAGTACAAAAGGGAATGCTAGTAGGTGTGGATGGTTATCGGCGAGCAGGAAGGAGAAGAACGGGAACTCATCAATGGACTGCAGGTCGATCGGATTGCCTTGCAGATCCAGATCCCTGATAACCCTCGATGCGCGCCACCACCACCAGTTACGCTGCGGGATCCAGCTTGGATCGCCAAACGGCGGTCGCTCCAGATCCTGCAGCCCCACCCACTGCCAGAAGCGCGAAACCATCACGCCGCTCTCATCGGTCCGCCAGAAGAGATGCCGGGCATGCAGCACGTCAAGAAAAGCTTCGAGATTACCTGTGATGAGAACGAAGAGTGGGCCGAGCAGCGCAGTAAAAGGTTTGACGTCGGTCTTGGAACGCCAGGCCAGCAAATTGTAGAGCAGTGAAAATGTCCCCAGCGCCACCAGCCCAAACCACAGCGCATTACCCAGATTGAACGCCACCCCGGCCTGAACACCGCTCAGGAGCGTCAACATGGCGAGCATCACATAGCCGAAGTGGTAGTACGAGATCGCGTAACCGGACAGCCATGGATCTCTGGCAGGCAGCAGATCTGAATCGAGGATCGCGTTCAGAAAAGCCAACTCCATGGGTTTTTCGGTGCCCGTTATCGCAGGATTGTTTGCGCGAACAAAAGCCCACAATGCAAATGCGATGAAGAAGACAGCCTCGCTGACAAGGATCTGTCTTCGATTGGCACGCACCCAGCCCACCAGTTGATCACGCCTGCCATGCAGCACAACGAGAGCCGCACCAGCCAACAACAGCACCGCCAGCAGCGCGGCACCAGCATTGATACGCAGAAATTGAAAGGATCCAAGGAGCCAGAAAGCGAACGCGGTCACCAATAACCCGACAATACGGCTCAACGCGTATCCCCGGTCAGCCAGTGCTGAGAAGGTTCGCCAGGTTAACGGTAGCGCCAGAAGACCGATGATGGATATGATCAGCCACCAAACGATGAAGGCTCCCATCAACGAATGACCTCGTAGATTTGGGTCTGACCTTGATCGAAGACCACGTCTAACACTCCTTGCTCAACCAGCAAATTGAATTTCGCAAGACCGCCAGTAGGACATCGCAAGCCTGCTGATTCATCATCCGCATTGATCTGTTCACAAGCGGATGGGGACGTATCATAATTAGAGGGCATGCCCATCGGGTAGCCGCGCAGGCTGCAGGTGACGCCGACTTGGTCCAGCAGCGGGAAGCATGGCTCCACAAACTCATAATAGATCCGCTCCAATTTTCCTACAGCGACATATCGAACTGCGTACTCCTCGAGGAATGACCGGGCTTGATCGAGATCGGTGTCGAGATAGAAATCGGTGATAGCGAAAAGTCGGACATTGACGTCTTCACCGTCGGCAGCTACCCGCTGCTGCGATTGATGCCAGCGCCAACCGAGCACTCCCGGTAACCCTGTGTAGATCGTATAGCGGCTTCCGAAGCGATATTCGGGCGCATTTGCTTCTACAATAACCGGTGAACCCTCGACGTTCTCCTGAAGCCAGCGAATCGCTTCAAAGTCCTCACCCAGGTCGATCTGGCTGTTCAGCTCGAAATAACGCTCCGCGTAGCGCATGTAATCCATACCGTTCAATGAAGGAGGCGCGTCCAGGACCATCCTATCGCGGATTTTCGCGGTCGCTGCCGTTAGCGGGTAAAGCGCGGCGGAGAAGAAGAGAAGCGCGCTGGCAATGAACCACACTCGGCGCCAGCCCACGCTCCAATTCTCAGAGGCGAGCAATGTCCAGGCGAACGCAGCTGCCGCCGCAAGCCCGAACAGCTCCCATACCTGCAGATAGAACTTGAAGACCGTGTTCATACGGAAGATATCGCCGACGAGCACAACCACCTCGACGACAAACGTGAGCATCAACCCTATCGCGAAAAAGGCGAGCACAAGCCGCTTACCGTGGTGCATTTCCGGGCGAAGAATGAGCACCCCGGCCCAGAGCAGCAGGGGCAGCACGATTAAGGCGACCCGGTAGCCCATGCCAAACAGCAACGCCGTGAGACCCACAGCAAGCACCAATATAGCAGCAATCAATCCCAGGTAATCCCGCAGGGAAGCCAATGCGGACACTGGTGTCTTCTCCATCCACTTGATCGATTCGTAAGCCATCCAAGCCACAATCAGGAAGAGAAAGACACCGTGCACTGTGAGGTAATCTATCAGCGGGGTCAGTGCACCTTCCCATAAATCCGCGCTCTGATAGCCCTGCCCGTACCAGGCGTGATAGGGCTGGTAAAGCACTTGTGCGAGACCCAATAATAGCGCAGCAGCGACCACACCGATGACGAGCGTGCGAATTTCCAGGTTCTTGAAATACAGCCAGGCAGCGTATAGAGCCGCCAGCGCGCCAAGAGCCCAGTAGACCGGGAAGTCCCATGTATTTGTCGGCCGGAGCGCGCCGAGGATCAGGGCGCCGAAGAAAAGCTGCAGGGCGAAACGCCAGCGCTTCCGAGATTTCTGGTTGGAGGCCTCTCCAAGAACGGCCAACACCCAGGCTAGAGAGAGAATCGTCACCGGCCTGCTGATCATATGCGCGTGCAGATCGGCATACAGGAAGGTAAAGAATGGAAATTCTGTAATCGGGCCGGCTTCGCCTTCACCTGGAGTGATGGCACGACTCGGGTTCCAGTACCACTGATCGATCGGGTAGAGATCCGTCTCCTGGAAGGTGATGTAACGCCCGAAGCCACGAACTGCATGAAAAGCACCGACGAGCAGTTCGCCCTGCTCTTCTCCCGTTGGCGTGCCGATACGCTTGAAGCCATCGTAGAACATCCGCACCGTGCCCAGATTACCCAGCACGACAATGAGCAACGCAGCAGTAACTCCGGCGATACGGTACGTTCGCTTACGAGCCTCTGGGCCCGTCTTCTGCCGCCAGAGAGCGAGCAAATGATAGCCGACGCTGTATGCTGCCAACCCCAGCAGCGAAAAAAGTGTCGGGATGACAAGGTTATATGCGACGGCCGGGACGATCCCGAGCAGCTTGATCGGCAATCCCGTCAGGACGAATCCGTAATAATAGTAATTGATGTAGCCACCGGCAAACCAGGGATCATACGGTGGATAGACCGTGCTCTTGATAACCGCGTTCAGGTAGGAGAAGTCCATAGGTTTCTCCCCACCTTTCGCAGGGTGCCATAGATCAGGGTTGCCGAAGCGGATGCCGAGATCGACCAGGAAGAAAACCAGTGCGAAGGCCTCGATCCACAAAACCTCCCGCCATTGGGAGCGGAAGAATTCGCGGAACTCCTGCCGTTTGCGATACGCGATTACCGCAGAAATTGCAGCGAAGGCGATCAAAATGATCAGCAGGGTAAGGCGCGTAACTGAGAGACCCAGGCTGCCAAGCATCCATGCCATCCACCCGAACAGAAGTAGACCAAGCAAACGGGAGATCGCGTATCCTTTGTCGGCGAAACGATTGAATACCAGATATGTGATCGGGAAGAAGATCATCCCCAGGATGGCGATCGCAATCCACCAGAAAACAGCCGCCAGCCCGGGATAACGGTTGACCAGTCGGTCAGTATTGAAAAGCGCTGACCAGGTCCCGCCCTCTTTCTGTCGTTCCCACAGCCGCTCAGGCAGCAGCAGACTTATCTCGCGCTCCGTCTGCTCGCCAACATCCCGCGGGATAACGTGCTGGACTCCACTGACATCGATGGCTCCAAGCGTATCGTACACTGCTTGCTTGGAGTAGTCCTCCGTCTTCTTGAAGATCAAGACTTTGGGGTGATCGTAGACGGTGAATGCTTCTTCGGCGAGCTGGTCGTTGATCTCGATCGGTCCAAGCCTTGGGTGGCTTTCAAATACTTTAACCAATTCATACCCAATCGTGCTTTCGAACTCGCCAACCTCCGCCCTGGCTCCACATTCGAGCACCGTCAGAGGTTCAGGGCAACCAAAAAGCGCCCGGTAGTAGGCAATCGTGAGCGGGTAACGGATCGGCACACGAGTGATCGTTCCATATTGCCGGTTGGAAGAGATCAGCAGGTATTCACTTTCGTCGAGAAATTCAGCGATCCTTTCCAGTTTATCCGGAATACCATTTTGATCGTCGTCCTGGTCGTCGTGCCAGTAAAGCTCAAGGTTGCGCACCTCGTAACGACCATTCAAATTGCGACCGTCGATGCCCCATGGCAAGCCGTCATCCCAGGTAGTTTCATGCACAAGGCGCGTGCCGCGCATGCGCACCGCCGATTCGCCTGAATTTTCGATATTGAAAAATAAACGCGTCTCCGGACCGAATTCCACTGGATCCTCAAGTGCAACGCGAATCTCGAACTCTTCCATCGTCGCCTGTTCAAGGTTGACTGTTGTGCGTGCGTACTCTGTCCCGGAATCGGGCTCTGATGTCAGGCTGACAATCAATGAAAGCGATTCGGGTGTTTCATTTTCAGCGCTCACATAGGGCAGCCAGACCTCCTCCAGTGAGCCGTTAAGGTCACTGCGGACCTCGACGATATGAGTTGCGCCAGGGACCAGGAGAAACTCCTGAGGCATGGGCAGCACCTCAAGCTTCTCGCCGTCATTCGTTTGCGCAACCAGGTTTACGCTTCCGGGGATGTGCTGGTAAATCCAGCGCGATGCGGCTGCGCGTGTGAAAGGGGTGCGGTAGATGGTGTGAAACGCAAACGCATAAAACGCGGTGCCCAGGATCACAAAGGCGCCGAGCGCAGCGACACCGATCTTGGCATATCGCCGGAGCCGATCGTGTGCCGAGTCGAACGCCTGCCAGGCTTCCACCAGTCCCCAACCGGCGAAGACCGAGAGCAGCGGGTAGATCGGCAGCTGATAGCGCATCGCCATAGTGAAGCCGATCGATTGCCAGAGGAAGAAAGCACCCGTCCAGACGACCGGTAAAAGATGACGCTGCCAGCGCCCCCGAACAGTTTGATAAAGTGCCCAGGCGAAGCTGGCCCACGCCAGTAGGCCAAGCGGCAAGCCGAGTCCCCAGAGAACCATGTTCTTGAAACTGAACCAAACAGGCTGGCGGGCAGCCCACTGGAGCGCGTAGGGAGCGTCGGTGTTGCCTTCCTGCTGCGCACGGATCTCTGCCATATTGGCCAGCCAGTCAGGATTGAGTCCGATGTTGAAGAAAGAAGGCCCTTTGAAAGCATAGGGCTGAAATATCCTAAAGGTAATCAGCGAAACACCTGCCGCAAGCAGCAAGAACACCGCGACTTGTTTGAAAGCCTCCTGGCGGCGTTCAGCCTCGAGTTTGAAGATAAACATAACGGCTGCAAGCGCTACCGTTGCAGCCAACGGCGCTGCGCTGATCTTGCAGGCGACGGACAGCCCCAGAGCGATACCGAAGAAAGCGTAATCGATCGGGCGATTTTCATCCAAGACACGCACAGCGAAGTAAAAGCCGGCGAGGATGAAGGTGTTCGCAACCGGATCGACGACGAAGAAATGGGCATGCTGGATGAGCAGTACGCTAAACGTAGTGAACACTGCGGCGAGCAATCCCACGCGTTGATCGTACAGGTGCTTAGCGATGTAATATACGAGAACGATTGAGATCAGGTCGAACGTGGCAGAGACCATCCGGCCAACAAGATGTATCTCGTCATAACCAGTCTGCCCGACCCACTCGGCCAAATAGCGAACCAGGAAGATCGGGAATGTTCCGTAGACGAAGAACCTGTGCCCAACGTTGTAGGGATTGAGCAGCGAGTTCTGTGTATCGAAATAGGCAGAAATCGAATCGGGGATTTGCAGCGAGCTCTCTACGAGGGTCAGGAAGCGCTCATCGGGATGGAGATGTGTGAAAGCATCCCAGTTCAGCCCTACGAATCTTAGATAAGCTCCCAACGCCAGGATGACAAGCAGAGCGAAACCGGGAAGTAGATCTCGCCAATCAAGTGATTTCGACTCGCTCTGCTGAGAAACGTCACCTTGTTCCTCTTGGACGGACATATCATCAAAGCCCATAAGCATCAGTTTTCAGGCTCCAGCTTAATCGCCGGCTGTGTCGATAGGTTAGATGGGATAAAGAAGATCAAGAAGTTTTTACCCGGGAGAGGGTTGGACCATTGCAGAATTTGTCCCTCAGGATACAACGCCTCCAAGCGGCTCAATGCCTCCAGGTCGTCAGGGTGAAGCAAGAGCAGTTTGTTGCCAGGATTCTGCTCCAGCGTGGCGAACTGATCTGGCTGGATGGCATAATCCTTGGTCGGCCTGCCGGCGTTCATGGCGACCAACCTCGTATCCATCCAATGCGGAAAAGCGACAACGTAGGCACTATCGTATTCACCAACCGAGTGTGCAAACCCACGAATTACCTGCCCTGCCTCAGATGTATTCCACGCTGAGCGGCGGAATAAATCATCATACTTTTCGAAGACTAAATTGTAATTGATTCGAGCGCTGACAAAGATTAACAAACCGACAATAATTGATGCATAGACCAACGCAGCCCTGGATCGCCATTGAAAACGCATCCAATCGACAAGCGCTGAAAGGCTTAAACCGGCAAGGAAAAATACCGGCACAATCGCCCCTGCAGCGCGGTTGGTGGCCGGATTCTCACCCGGGAAAGCCAGTGAGAGCGTTGAGGGTAGCTGCAGGATCGGAATGGAAAGCAGCACGAACACATCCACCCAGCGTCGCTTGCGAATATAGCGCACAGCTACAATGGCAACACCCAGGTGGAACAGGGCCCCGCTCACCCAATCCAACGCTGGCCTACCCGGGATGCCGATCACCCAGACCTCGCCGTTATCCCAGGCGAACATTTTGAGCCCATCCCAGGCATTCTCGAGGAAAATCATAAAGGCGGAGCCAGGCAACGAGCGTTCAGTCGTTCCCACGCGTGTCGCCATGCGGTAGATAAGCTCGTCCGGTCGTTCGACCGCAATTCTTGCTAAGGGTGTCAACACGACCAGGGCAACCAGGCCAGCAACAACGAGATAGCTCAGCACGTGAAACCGCTGACCGTTGGCATCGCGATGCAGCAAGTAAAGCAACACCCCGAAGGTCATAAGAATTGGGATGACTCTGGCTGGCGAGTAACCGTGCAAGCCAACCCCAACGAAGAAACCCATCAAGATGAAGTCATTCAATGATCTGCGCCTGATGCCTTTCACCAGATAGTACATCGCCGGCGCCACGAAGAGCGGATAGAGTGGAAATCTGAGCCCCACCCTGCTGATAACATTCGGCCAGTAAGCAATCCCCGCCAGAATCATCGCAAACAAGCCGGTCTTCTTATCTGCGGCTTCCTTGCCAAGTAGATAGATGAACGGAAGGGTGATGATCCCTGCTGCGACAGTGCCGATTTTCAGCGTCAGGTGGCTGATCCCTGTTCCAAACATTTTTAAGGTGAGCTCGGCCATGTAGAACTGAAGCGCTTCACGCCCGGTGTTGCGGGGAAAAAAGATCGATTTCTGCCCGTTGATGACGTCAACGACGTCCAGGAGTTTCTCGGCGTGATCGCTGACCATTTCGGCCGGCACGCTCGAAATACGATATACCCTGAAGAAAATGCCGATACCGAAGGCAATCAGAATCAATAGTGTCCACGCCGATACCCGCATCGAAAAGCCGCCCAGCGCCAACCACGAGCGGATTTTCTTCCATACAAGCACATGCGGAAGTTCGCCTTCCCAGAAGGCGTAGAGGCTGGCAACCATACCGATAAACCATGGATAAACCGTCAGGGGATCGAAAAGGTTATCGCCGGAAGTCAAATAGGTGAGCAGAAACGCGAACAACGCTACGATCAGGTACGGGAGCCGCACCGCTACGGCTTTCATTTTGATCGGCAGGATTGGTGCATGGACCAATGCGAAATCGCGCGACCAAGCAGCCCAACCGATCAGCAGTGCTCCTAACACGTAGAACAAAACGCTGATCCACGGCGTCCCGGTGCGCTGTTCTAATCCGAATTGAGCCATTAACCCCAGCAACAGCGCCAGAGGCACACGAAATTGTGAGACTTTGAAGGACCAGGCCGCTCGAGTAGGTTCATCCACCGAAGCGAACTTTTGCGCTTCAGCAACGACTTGATCCTCTTGCTCTTTGCCTGCTGAGACTTCTGGGATCGGGATAGGATTGCCTTTGAATACCGATTTGAGCCAATCGAGAACACTGGGCTCATCATTGGGATTACGATCGTCAAAGGGTTCCGTATTATGATTTTCTGTCTTCATCATCACAACTTTCGAGCAAGGTAATAACTGTATGTCCCCTCTTCTTTCGGGGTTGGGTCATAGTATCGTCTCACAAAGCGATCCGTCAACCACAAATTCCAGCGTCGAGGGGCGATGATCCAACGACCCAAGATCGCCCTCGGAAGCAGGCAAGGTGCCCCGAAGTAATGCCCCCATTCTAGGACATGCAGCGCGGAGGGAGCAAAGTAATCAAATGAGCGCTCGATCGTGAAGCCTGCCAGACCGAGCTTTGCCTGCCAACCTTCTCGATCGTACATGTGGATCGTTCGTGACATATCCATAAACCATTTCCGATACCATCGTGCAAGTGAGCGCAACCCCAATCGCTTAAGCCAATTTGGAAAACTCAGCTCTTCACGATAGCCCGGATTCGGGACCGTAAACTGGAAGAGCGCTCCAGGTTTAAGAACGCGGCCGACTTCCTGAAGGACCGCATCCAGATGGGGGATATGTTCAAGGACGGAATTGCTGAAGGCTGAACCGATCGAATCGTCTGGATAAGGAAGCCTGGCGCCATCGGATTGGACCAGCCAACGATATGCATTGCGGCTGCGTGCTTCGCGCAATGATTGCAGATCAGGATCGATACCTATATTGATCCTGTGATCGAAAGCGATGGTGGCAAAGTGCCCATCGCCACAGCCGACATCGAGCACCGGTTCGGGGAATTCAACATCTTGATAGTAATTTGCTTCAACCGCCCGCAGAAGCGAACGGAAATAGGGCAGCGCTTTCAGGTGCGCCCACAGAAAGTCCTCTCTCTTCATGCCGGGGCACCATCATCGCCCAGTAAGGAGCGAAATAGTGTTTCGTATTTGTCAGCGATCACTTCGGCAGCGTAGCGGTCAGCGATCTGTTCTCGTGACTTGATAAACCGCTCCGGTTCCTCGAGGATGGAGAGAATCGCTCCAGCCAGGGAATGAGCATCTCCTGGCGGGACAGTAAGCCCCATGCCGGTTGCGGAGATCGGCTGCCGAACCCCCGGGAGATCGCTGGCGACGACCGGCGTTCCACAAAGCATTGACTCGACTTGCACCATCCCGAAGCTCTCTGTGCTGTTCAGGCTGGGCAGGACGGTGACGTCGCATATCGAGAAGAATGCGGCGAGATCCTCTGGATCGAGAATTCCCATGAACGTCCATTGTTCGCCTAGCTCTGCCAGCATCGGTGCGAGCCGGCGGCCGTACTCCTCCTCGCCAAGCACGTCTTTGTATTGCCCGACATATAAGACGCGCGCATCTGGGTAAACGTCAAGGACGCGCGGCAGCGCCTGCGCCAGATACTCGGCCCCTTTTTCAGATGCCAGACGAGCGGCCATGCCGATCAGAGGCTGCCCATCCTTAATGGCCAGGTTCTCACGCAATGCCTGCTCACGCTGCGCATTTGGCTCAGGTATCTCGATGGGCGGTGAGATTACCTCGACTTTATCAAGCACCTGCGACAATGTCGCCGATTCTTCAGCATAATCACGGGTGTTCGCCACAACAACATCGGCAAGAGATACCGAGATACGGTTGGCAATTTCACTCAATAATCCGGCGATGCGGTTTAGAAGCGAATCAGGCAGGCGTAGATCACAGTGATAGGTCAACACGACTGGCACGCCGAAAAGCTTACCAAAGAGCGCCAGCGGGGCTGCATCCAACTGAGGGACGTGCAGGTGAAGGATTTCATTATGTCTGAACTCACGCATGGCAGCGATCGTAAGCGTTGGCATGATGGGGCCCTTGCTCACTTTCAGAAGGACGGGCAGCCTTTTCACAGTCACGCCATCCACCTGCTCTTCTGCGGGAAGTTCTCGATTATAACGAGAGGTGAGCACCGTGACATCGTGGCCGCGCGCGGCGAGATGACGAGCTAGCCGCTCTGTGTAAACGGTAAGCCCGGAATAATGCGGGCGGTAGTAATACAGGCTGTTGAGTATGCGCATGACTCAGGCGTCCGAGGCTGGCTGCACCGCGAATCTGCTGCGAATTTGTCTGTAAATGCCGACCAAGGTATCCCCTTCTCTCATCATCGCGATCATGCCGAGAAGCGAACCAACGATATATACAATGCCGTGGATCAATAAAATCATGGCAAGGGGTCCAAGGGTAAGGATGGCGGCATAACTTCCCAGCACATGGAGCACCATGGCGATGATGATCATGGCAAGCCCCCCGGCCCAGGGGGGGAAGGGGATATTTTTAAGCTGATGCCGTTTCATCCAAATGATCCACAGACTCACCGGCACAATGAGAAATCCGTGGGAGTATTCTTCAGACCCATTCCAGGCCAGCACCAGTTCTTTGATCACCGG
>CBFDDM010000018.1:0-39668 GCA_965603565.1 uncultured Anaerolineales bacterium
ATACGATCCCGCCACCGCTTGATGCGGCCAATGCCGCTGCGCCGGCACCGATGAAAATGAGCGTGAATGTACCGATGAATTCCGCCAGCAAAGGTTTGAAGTTCATAAATGCCTCCAATTGAGAAATATCTATTCCATGATGCTTAACCCCGGGCATTCTCAAAGGTATCGTATTAATCAAAAACCGCATCTGATCAGGATGCGGTTGTCATAGCGCGCCCGGCAGGACTCGAACCTGCGACCCCTTACTCCGCAAGCAAGTGCTCTAATCCGCTGAGCTACGGGCGCATTTTATCGAATTTCATTATAACATGAAGTGTTTTCAGCCAGACGTGTTGCGATCGATGAATCTGCTGGTGCAGTTTACAATTGCTCCGCAATCATACTAATATGTCAATGTCAAAGCAGCAGGTTCTATTGCATAGTCCATGAACGAATTTATCGGGGTCTTGTGACGGAAATGTGTCTGACTGTTTCGATATCGACAAAACGGGTGAGAGAGGGATGTCATGCAGGGGCATGAATCGAATCATCGAGCTTCGAGATTGAAGGTCACTGAACTAGTTTCAAGTGATGAACAGAATGGAGCCGTGTTTCTCTCCAACAGCGGGAATAAACTTATCAGCTCTATTGTAGAAGCGGCTTTAGAGGGTTTTGGTGCAGCAGCTGCTTCGATTGCGTTGGTTGATGTCGATCAGGAGTTTCTGTTGTTTACTATCGCGCATGGAGCCGGGAATGAAGAGGTCATAGGGAAGAAGATCCCTTTGGATATCGGAATAGCAGGCTATGTCATTATGAGTGAGGAGCCGCTTAGCATCGAAGATGTCCATAAGGATCCACGTTTTCACCATTCTTTTGCCGAGAGTACTGGATACATTCCTTCCTCACTCCTGGCAGCCCCTCTATTCTGGCTCGACGAGATCATTGGTGTCATGGAAATTCTCGACAAGACAACCACGTTCCGATCTAGAGAAGGAGAATTGGACCTATTAGGCTTATTTGCTGAAATGGCCAGCGCTGCAATCGTACAATGGCAGTACTTCAGGCTGCTCAGCGAACGAACCAATGAGATATATTCTTTGCAAGCGAGTGCCGAGGGTTCGCCACGTGAATTTGATGATGACTTTACAATCCCGATTCTCCGTGAGATCGGTAATTTTTCTGAAAGCAGTGATCTATCAGAAGGCTACCAGATTTTGAAGGAACTTAGTGGTCAGGAGCGCCAGTTGGGTGTGGAGATCCTCAGGAAGATAGCTGAACACTTCAAAGATCATCGAAATTTGGATACGTGATTTATCATCAGTAACAAAAAAGGTCGGCGGGACCGACCTCAGGCGGGGAGGGAGGGATTCGAACCCTCGATAGAGGCTTTAACCCCTATAAGCGCTTAGCAGGCGCCCCCGTTCAACCACTCCGGCACCTCCCCGGGTATATCAGGCGGAGGGAGAGGGATTCGAACCCCCGGTGGGCCTAAACCCACAGCGGTTTTCAAGACCGCCGCCTTCGTCCACTCGGCCATCCCTCCGATGGCCAAAGCATTCTACCATGTTGGAATGCAGAGCGTCAAAGAAACTGTGGTAAAGAGCCTATTTCTAACGAAAAATAGATGAAACGACTGCCCCTCAGGTGATCCAGACCTGGTACAGCCCCAGTGTGCCTGTCTCACCGTCAGAGTAGAACGTCTGCTCGACTTCGAAGCCGGCTTGCCGGGCGAGCGTACTCAGTTCGTCCTCTGTGAAATGGTGCACGTAGCGCAGACCTACCCCGTCCCGGCGCCAGTCGATCAGGTGATCGCCGGGTTCAACCTGCCGCTCTGTAAGCCCGACCTCCTCCCAGGGGACGACCCGCTCACGCAGACGATCGCTCTCCATGAAATTCCACACGGAAAGTGACAGCCTTGCTCCCTCAGTCGACAGGTCGTGCAGTTCGCGTATCAACGATTCCCGCACGGCACTTCCGGGGATGTGGTGCAGCGTGGCGAAGCTGAGTTGGTGGTCATAGGGTGGTTGGAAGCGCCGGTCGACCGAGTCCGGAATCACGGTTTCAAGGCTGTCGAGACCAAGATCTGTATGGGTGAACGCGATGTTGGCACGCTCACCGACCTTACTTTGGGCGATCTCCAGCATACGTGCGCTCAAATCGATGCCCAGGTAATCACCCTTGAAGCCCCTTTCCAGCAATATCGTAGCGAGTTCGCCGTTCCCGCAGCCGAGGTCGAGCACCTTTTTGGATCCAAGTACGGAAGGCAGCAGTTTTTCTACGCCGGGTTGAAGCCGTCCGCGGGTCTCGGCGAATGAATCGGCAAAGTTTTGATAGAATTGATTGTTGATCGACCGAATTTGTCTTAGTACGTCAGTGTCCATAGGTAGAATTATACGCGTATGAGCGTCGAAGAGGTCTGGCTGCAGGATCACACAACAAATGAGCAGCGCACCCTGGCCAGGAAAATCCTGGAGGATGTGCGTGGCGGTATGACCGTTAAGCAAGCCGTACGACAGCACCCGCTGTCGGAAGGTGGCTTTGTCAGTAAGTCGACTTTGATCAAGGTATACCGTGAGCTGACCGCCGCGGGCGAGTGGAAGCATGATCGCAGACTCATGCGGCGGCTGCGCATGAAACCCGGGCGCACACTCTCGGGAGTCACGACCGTCACCGTGCTGACCAAGCACTATCCTTGCCCGGGTCAATGCATTTTTTGCCCGGACGATTACCGCATGCCCAAATCCTACTTACCGGATGAGCCCGGCGCGATGCGTGCCCTGCACCATGAATTTGACCCGTTCGAACAGACCGAAGCGCGCATCGAGGCGCTGCACGCCATCGGACATCCCACCGATAAAATCGAACTGCTCATCCTCGGCGGGACATGGAGTGCCTACCAGCGCGATTACCAGGAGTGGTTCCTCAAACGGTGTTTCGACGCAATGAACGGCTTCGAAGCGGATACGCTTGCGCAAGCTCAGAGGGCGAATGAAACCGCTGAACAACGCAACGTTGGGCTTGTGATCGAGACCCGCCCCGACCATGTCAACCCGCGTGAGATTGCCAGGCTGCGGTCGTATGGGGTGACCAAGGTGCAGATGGGTGTGCAGAGCCTGGATGATGGCATCCTGGCGATGAACAGGCGAGGCCACACCGTAGAGCAAAGCAGGGAGGCTGTGAGGCTGCTGCGTGCCGCCGGCTTCAAGATCGTGCTGCACTGGATGCCCAACCTGCTCGGTGCGACGCTTGAGAGCGATCGCGCTGATTTCCAGCGCCTGTGGGACGACCCGGACATGCAGCCGGATGAGATCAAGATCTATCCCTGTCAGCTCCTGGAAGATACCGTGCTGCATTCTCATTGGGAGCGCGGCGACTACCAACCTTACACCACGGAAGAACTCATCGAACTGCTTGTAGACATCAAGCCCACGATCCCGCGCTACTGCCGTGTGAACCGCATCGTGCGCGATATCCCCTCGACGAACGTGGTCGAGGGCAACAAACGCACGAGCCTGCGCCAGGATGCCAAGCGCACACTCGAAGAACGTGGGTTGCGCTGTCGGTGCGTGCGCTGCAGGGAGGTGCGCGGCAAAAGCGTCGATGCGGATGAACTCGAAATCGAAGATCTTGTCTACGAAGCAGGAGCGAGCGTCGAGCACTTCCTTGCTTATGTCACTGAGGATGATGACCTTGCAGGCTACTTGCGTTTGTCGATGCCGTCTGACGATAGCCCGCCTACCGGCTTAAGCGATCTTGACGGCGCAGCGCTCGTCCGCGAAGTGCATGTTTATGGTCAGTCACTGGAAGTCGGGCAGTCCATCGATGGAACAGCCCAGCACAGCGGTCTGGGGACAGGTTTGATGGAGCTGGCAGAAGAGAAAGCCCGTCAGGCGGGATATGATCGCATGGCGGTCATAGCAGCGATCGGCACACGCGAGTACTATCGAAAACTGGGGTATGAACTCGTTAAGACTTACATGGTCAAGAGCCTGTAATTTGAGAATGTTGAACGAACCAAAATAACCCCGCCATCTCAACGGCGGGATTTTTGGTTGGATCGGCGGGCTCAATTCGCTCGCTCCGGTGATGCCAGTAGCGCTGCCGAGTGCTTTAGATCGAGATCCTGATCGGATCAGGATTCGACCGCCTCGATCAGGATACGGGTGCCGGGGGGGATGCTTTTCAACCCTTCAACATCGTCCTCGATCATGCCGAACGGATTGACCTCCGATGCGGCGCGCGGTTCGTCAGCCTGGCTAGCAGGCGTCGAACCGAAGAAGATGCAGAAAGCGTTCCCTGGAGGCCAGTAGGCCAATTCACCGACGCGCATTTCGGTTCGGGCATCGGCGGCCTGATCGAGTGCCAGGCCAATGTCGAAGTAGAACTCATCGCCCCATTTCTGAACGCTGGTTTCGATAGGTAACGAGTCCCAGATCTCATCTGCGGTCTCGTTGTCTGATAATTTTCCATCTAGCGTCTGGCCACCAACCTGAATGCGGATTGTTCTGGGCATATGCGCCTCCTTACCACTGGACTGTGGTTTATGCTGTGATATTGTGCTGATTGAAATGAATTCGATCGGTTATTGCGTGGGCGATCGTTTCAGTCCTGATCTGACCTTCAAATTGGACCAAGTGACCTTCGCAGCCACAGTCGGATGCGCCGAAGCGGGGCGGCCAATGCCTCCCTTGCTCTGCCAGTGACCTTGACCAATCGCACTCGCTGAACCGGACTTCGGTGGACCATCCAACATCCCGGATGCCTGCTACCGTGAGAAGATGATCGATATGCCAATGCTGCCTTTTTTCACCGGGCTGCCGCAAGTGACGCTTTATCCTGGCGGACAGACCTCCAAGCCCAAACGCACTGCCGATATATGCATAGTTGCCATGATCAAAGTGAAATTCGCCCAGCCGTCCTATTGTCAATTTGGTGGTTTCATCCAGTGTGATCAACAATAGGTAACGACCACCACTCACGGGGAATCCCCGGTGCTCTGCTTGCCCTGAAAGATTCATAATATTTCCAGGAATGTGCGATCCCCTAAAATGGCAATCGGCATGGAAGGGTGAACGGGATCAACCTAATCTGGGCTCGACGATCCAACCTTCCAGGACGTTGTTGTTTTTATCCAGCATGGGCTCATATCCGACGAGCAGTACCCCCTCAGGATCCCGCCGGGCGACCGCCTCCCCTGCCGGAAGCACGACAGCCGCCTGCAGCTCATCATGACTCAGCCCTGAAGGTATCTCGTAACCGGTGACCTGGCTCAATTTCTTCGCAAAGCGATTCAAATCGGCTCGTTTCGTACGGCTTTTCCCGGGCAGGCGATCCAGACCGAGAAGTTTCCAGGCGGCGGAAGGGAAGGATTCCACGATCCACCTGCGGTTTCGTTTGCGATGCCAGCCTTTCACCATCAGGGACCATTTGTATTCGAAATGTAGTTCGTGGAAAAGATCGATCGAAAACTGCGTGTAACGCAGATATGTCTTTGGTTTCGCCTCTCCCGGGTTGCCGGTCTTGCCAGGTGTGTTGAGCACACGTTCGGATAGGCGCATATGCTCGATCGATGATTCGGGGTGCCGCCAGCCATGTGGACCATCGAGCATCAGGACGGATACATCGTTGGCGACGCAGAAAGCATCTAGCGCGGCGGCGCACGATTCCGCCTGGGGATCACCTTCCAAGCCGAGATCATCCGGTTCGGGAAAGGAGGGTTTGTAGGAACCCACCTCAAGCAGAGCGATGCCGAAATCTTTAAAGCGCCGGCTGGCCAGATCGATCGACAGGACCTTCATAGTAACTTCTTTCTGCTTCTGTTTCCGCTTCTGGATTGAGTATATCATCGCAGGAATTCATGCCGTAGCTTTGATTAATGAGCACAAGTGCTCTCGGATATAATCTCTAGACCTATCCAAATGGACTGAAAGGCAAGAAATGGGATTTCACGGTGGAGGCTGGTGGTCATACATCCGCTATGACGAGGAGCAGGACCAACCCAACGTCAGCATGGAGCTGATGCGCAGGGTTGGGCTTTATGCGCGTCCGTACTGGAAGAAAGTTGTGATCATCCTGGTCACGATGGTGGCGATCTCCACATTGAGCTTGATCCCACCGCTTCTGATCCGTGACCTGCTCGATAACGCCATCCCCAATCGGGATTTCTCACGCCTTAATTTATTGGCTTTAGGTATGGTCTCCGTGCCGCTTATCAATGGGCTGCTCGGTGTCGCCCAACGCTATGCCAGTTCACAGATCGGTGAGGGCATCATCTTCGACCTGCGCACCGAGCTGTTTGCGCATCTACAGCGTATGAGCTTGCGCTTCTATACAAACACGCAGGTGGGCGAGTTGATGTCCCGTTTGAACAACGATGTGGTCGGTGCGCAGCGGGCGATCACGGGCACGCTCGTCACGATTCTCAGCAACACGTTTTCGCTCATCGCCACGCTGATCATTATGGTCTCTTTGGAGTGGCGGCTGACGCTGCTGGGCGTGGCGATATTGCCTTTGTTCATCCTGCCAGCCCGACGGGTTGGCAATGTGCTGCGGGATATCGCCCGTCGCTCTATGGAAAGTAACGCTCGCATGAATGCGCTGATGAATGAGACTCTCAACATCAGCGGCGCGCTGCTCGTGAAGATCTTCGGACGTCACCGCGATGAGGTGTTGCGCTTCCGCGACCGCGCTGGAGAGGTCCGCGATATCGGCGTGCGCCAGGCTGTCGTTGGGCGTTGGTTCTTCCTGGCACTGTCGCTCGTGAGCGCGATCGGATCCGCGCTGGTGTTCTGGCTGGGCGGTCATCTGGTCCTGCGCGGTGCGTTCACGATCGGGACGATCGTCGCCTTCAGCGCGTACCTGACCGATTTGTACGGTCCGCTGATGGCGATGACAAACGCCCGAGTCGATTTCGCTACGTCGATGGTCAGCTTTGAGCGTGTCTTTGAGGTGCTCGATCTGCCGATCGAGATCCGCGATCCTGAAGGGGAAGCGGTAGTGCTCGATGATGTACAAGGGCATGTCCGCTTCGAGAACGTGTGCTTCAGCTACCAGGCACCTGCATCAGGTCCATCCGGGTTAGATGAGCAGTTTCGCTTTCGCTGGGGTGGGGGTTTGACCTATGTTCCCGAACGGGGGCGTAAACGGAAGGAGAACGACGAACAGCAGACCGAGAGCATCACGCGCTGGGCAGTCGAAGATATCAATTTTGAAATCAAGCCGGGTCAAGTCGCTGCTCTGGTCGGACCGAGCGGTGCCGGCAAGACTACGATCACCTATCTGCTGCCGCGCTTATATGATCCGACAGAGGGCCGCATCACGCTGGATGGGCATGATCTGCGTGAGATCGCGTTGGATTCGCTGGCAGAACACATTGGCATGGTCACGCAGGAGACTTATCTCTTCCACGCGTCCATTCGTGAGAACCTGCTCTATGCAAATCCGGATGCAACCCAGGAGGAGATCGAAGCGGTCTCCCGGGCGGCTAATATTCATGACTTTATCGCCTCGTTAGAAGAAGGCTATGACACGATTGTGGGCGAACGCGGCTACCGTCTCTCTGGAGGGGAAAAACAGCGCGTGGCGATCGCTCGGGTGCTCTTGAAAGATCCTCAGGTACTCATCCTCGATGAAGCCACCAGCCATCTGGACTCGCAGTCGGAGGCGTTGATTCAGGAAGCGATGCAGACCGTGATGCGTGGACGGACCTCACTGGTCATCGCCCATCGCTTGAGCACGGTAATCGACGCCGACGTCATCCTGGTGATGGAAAATGGCCGGCTCATCGAAAGTGGCCGGCACAGCGATCTTCTGTCGGAAGGTGGGTTGTACGCCGACCTGTATCAGACCCAGTTTAACCCTGAGATGCGGCCGGCTTAGTCAAATTCCAGCCTATCAAAGCTTTATCTGGCTAATTCAATCTCCCCCGAATCGACTACAATCGAATCGTCTTTAGACAGTTAAGCATGCCTTGGTAGAAGTAGATCCACGTCGCCAGGAATGAAACCCTGGCGCATTATTACCGTATAGAGTGTTAGAAACCAGCGGGAATGAGCGCATTTATGACACTGCAGCAGCGCGTCGCCGAAGAAGAATACATCGCAAAAGCCAGAAACGGTGATGACCACGCATTCCAGGAAGTTGTGGAAGCATTTCAAGGACCGGTCTTTAACCTCTGTTACCGGATGTTGGGCAACGCGCAGGAAGCGGAGGATGCTGCTCAGGAAACCTTCATGAAAGCGTATCGGAATATGAAGCGTTACGACCCCAACCGGAAATTTGTGAATTGGATCCTCTCGATTGCGTCGAACCACTGCATCGACCGGATCCGCCGCCGCCGACTTCAATTAATATCGCTGGACGAATGGCTGCCGCGCTTCGAAAGCCCGGCCCCTAATCCCGGTCCTGAGGAAGTCATGCTTGATCAAGAACTGGAAGATGATGTGCGCGAAATCCTTGATAGGTTGAGCGCAACCGATCGAGCAGCGATTGTTCTCCTTTACTGGTATGAGTACTCCTACGAAGAGATCGCCGATTCGCTTTCGTTGTCTGTGCCGGCGGTTAAAAGCCGGCTGCATCGTGCAAGGCGTTCTCTGGCCGAGGAGTGGACTCCGCAGGGAGTTGTGATGGCGAATGGAGGTGCTTGAGATGAGGCATAAAGAGTTTGAGTTGATGCTTGTTGAGCAAGAAGACCTCCCAGAGGATGCCTCTGAGCGCCTGGCGGCACATCTCAAGGATTGCAGCCAGTGCTCACGACTGAAGGATCGATTGATGATGGTTGAAAATACGCTTCGAGCCGTTCCACCTGTGCCTGCACCAGAGGGCTTTGCAGCCCGCTTCCAAATTCGCCTCGAGAGTGCTCGCCGACGCAAGCGTGCGCGCATGCTTCTTTTAACGTCGCTACTCATGGTGTTGGGTGTTGCGCTCGGGGTCGGTATTTTAGCCTATGCCCTCGTCTCTTACGGAGCCACAATCCTCGCCTGGCTGCTCAAAGCGTACAATCAGGTTTACTGGGTTGGAAGCGTGGTTGATGTCCTGGCTGACACGACAATTTTCTTCCTGGAATCGCTGATCGAGCAACTGCCGTTGCTCACCTGGTCGGCAGTCTCGGCCGCAATAAGCATATTGGCGATTACCTGGCTCACATCTTTTTACCGATTGGCCTATCGCACAATTCGAAGGGAGTAGAACCATGAAAAGGTTCATCTATGCTGTACTGTTCGTAATGGTCTTTACGCTCATGGTCCCGGTTACTGCATTTGCAGCCGGGCCCGGTGATGGTCGGGTCGTCCTGGGTACGGACTTCGTGCTTGAGAGTGGAGAAACTATCGAGGGGGATCTGGCCGTGATCGGGGGGACGGCGACGCTCGAGGTGGACACTGTCGTCACTGGCACGGTTGCCATCATCGGCGGAAATCTGGTAGCCGAAGGTCTTGTCGAGGGTGACATGGCGGTCATCGGTGGCAATGTCCGCTTTGGACCGGAAGCCGTCCTTGAAGGTGATCTGGTCTCGTTCGGTGGTAATGTAAACCGTGGGACCGCTCAGATACAGGGAGAATTTATCTCGGGAGAAGAGCTGGATATTCCGCTCAGGTTTGGTATTGACGACGTATTTACAGATATGCCGGCCCGTTTTCGTCCTTTCATGTGGGAGTCGTTCGGCTGGTCCGTGATGCGCTACTTCTTCCAGGCCATCATGATGGCCGCGCTTGCGGTGCTGGTCGTGATGTTCCTGCCCAAGCAAACACGCCTCGTGGCTGACACGATCGTCGATCAGCCGCTTCTAGCCGGGGCATTCGGTCTGTTGACGACGGTAGTTTCACCCATTTTGATCCTGCTGCTGATCATCACAATCTGCTTTGCGATCGTTGGAGTCGGCGGTGCAGTGGTTCTGATCGCAGCCTGGGTGTTCGGGACTATCGCGATCGGCCTGGAGGTCGGCGAGCGATTGGGGCAAGCGATAAATGCAGAGTTCCAACCTGTCGTCGCGGCTGGCATAGGTACATTAATCTTTAGCCTGGTCGTGAACGGTATCGGCTTCATCCCATGCGTAGGTTGGCTGGCGCCATTCCTGTTCGGTGCCGTGGGGCTCGGTGCGGTCTTGATGACGCGTTTTGGGACGCGCCCTTATGTTTCGGGCACGGCCTCAGCGGTTGGACCTGTCGAGCCTGAGCCGCCTGCCAAGCCGAGATCATCGAGCAAGAAGACTAAGAAGTAAAGGATAGATATAGGCAAAAAGGAACCGGGGCGCCCAAAACTGGGTGCCCCGGTTTTTGATTCATGCGTTCAGATGAATCAAGAGCTTAATAGCTCAAATTGGATTCTCTCGAAACGATCGATCAGAAGTGGCATCGAGCCGCTATCGGCTTCTTTTCCATCAATGGTTACCGTCCGTGGTCTTGCGGAGTGCAAGTAAATTTCTGTCTGTTTGTAGGGGTAAGGATAGTCACCTTCAGCGTGCTGCTTGATCTCGATGGTATCTCCGGTCGTGGTCAATTGGAACCGATCGAGCCTACTCGGCCCATAGCCGTCCCCATCATCGGAGTAGAGCAGATGCTCGGAAGATCCGACTGTATCTGGGTAGATATGAAGCTCGAGGTGCTCCCCTTCGAGTGAAAGCACCGTGCCTGCACGCACAAATACGGGGAGTTCTTCTAGCGGTGCCTGAACGCTTACCGCTGTCGGCCCTTCGAAGCTCCCGTCATCCCAGAATGAGTGCCAGCGACCTCCCGGGAAGACAACATGCCTTTCACTTACTCCTGGATCCATCACCGGTGCGACCAATAAACTTGGTCCCAAAAAGAATTGATCTTCGACATCCCAGAGGTGAGCGTTTGTTGGGTCCTCCCAAAAGTACGGGCGCATCATTGGCAGACCATGAACACTGGTTTGTCTGGCCTGCGTGTAAAGGTAGGGCATCAAGCGATAACGCAGAAGCAGCGCTTTGCGCATGGCTTCACGATAGGGGTTATCGAACCTCCAAACTTCACGGTGGGGAGAAGTCAGCGCAGAATGGATACGGAAAAAGGGTGTGAATGCGGCCAGCTGCATCCAGCGGAGCATTAATTCTGGGGAAGGCTCGCCGCTAAAACCACCAATGTCGCTGCCCGTAAATAGTATCCCGCTCAGGCTCATGCCCAACATCATATTTAACGATACTTTAAGCCCATCCCAGGTGCTCTCAACATCACCTGTCCAGTTCCAGGCAAAACGCTGGTTCCCCGCCCAACCAGAGCGGGAGACGATAAATGGTCGTTTGTCTGGGTTGTATTCTTTTAGCGCCTCATGCCCAGCGCGGTTCATGAGCAGCCCATAGATATTGTGCGCCTGGCGATGATGGCCACCCTTGCCCTCCAGCGCGTGCCGGGTTGACAGCGGCAGTGTGGGATCGCCCCAGGCGGAAAAGGTTGCCGGTTCGTTCATATCATGCCAGATACCGGCGATACCCTGCCGCAATAATCGCGAGTATTTGCTGCGCCACCATCGGCGTACATCTGGATTTGTGAAATCGGGGAAGTGAACCCAGCCTGGCCATACGGGCGCGCGGGCGACCCGATCACTGGGGAGTTTAGAGAAGAAATCCCCCTGAATCCCTTCTCTGTACAAGCGATAACCGCGATCGATCTTCACGCCCGGATCGATGATCGAGACCAATTTGACGCCCTGATCCTCGGCTTGTCTTGAGAGCTCACTTAAATCTGGAAATTTGTGCGGGTCGATCGTGAATACTCGGTAACCATCCATATAGTCGATATCGAGATGAATGGAGTCGATAGGGAGGTTGTGCTCCCGGTACCCGTCCAGGACCTCTTTAACATCATGCTCATTGCGGTATCCCCACCTGGACTGATGAAAACCGAGCGACCATCTTGGCGGCAGGGTGGGCTTTCCGGTGAGATCGGTGTATCTGTCGAAGACATGCTCGAGATCGCCGAAAAAAAGATAGTAGCGGAGCATGCCCTGATCGAACTTGAAGTCGAGCTGGTCATCTATTTCGACCTCGCCGGCATATGAGTTTTCGTAAAAAGTGAGGTAGCAGGAGCCCTCCTGGACAACCAGAAGAGTGGGTACGTTCAAATAGAGCGGGTCATCACCGCGTCCATAGCTTCCGCCGGGGTCTCTGTTCCACAAATGGTAGGAGCCTCCCCGCAGGTTCAGGTTATGGGTTCGACCGCCGAGTCCAAAGGCTGCGCTTGATTCGGGAAGTGCGGTGCTATGTCTCCACGAACCTTGCCGATGCAATGGCTCCGACTCGCGCCGGATCATCTTATCGTGCTGAAGCCATGTCAGCGCACCGCGAGTTGAGATGTTAACCGCAGTATCCCCTGCGGCGAGCGTCCACATTTGATCATGCTCTGTCAGTTTGGTTTCCGCGCCTGGCCAGTATTGCTCTTGAATAGCATAAGGAACTGGTGGCTCACCGGGTTGCCATGAGATACGTGCGACATCTTCAGCGAGGAAATCGATTTCCAGCTGTGCATTTTCGAAATGAAACTCCGCTCCATGTGCCGCTGGCTGGACGGAAAGCACATTTCCGGGAGCCACCCACTCTGATGGTTCCGTTCGTTGCTCGCGGTTGAGTCTGCGGTCGACGCGATCGCGCAGGAGGGCAAATACGATCGCTCGATATGGGTTTTCCCAACCGATAAACCGAAGCGTTCTGATCAGGTCGAAGAGTTTCATGTATCCCATCTTCCGATGAGGGCGGATATCTTCATGGTTGATGATATGTCAAAGGCGGGTGAGTTGCTACTGCCACTTTGCCCTGCAAGCACCTCGTTAATCTTAAAGTTTTGGGATTCAATCTTCGCAAGGGTAGCGGAAGCGGAAAGCGTTGAATATAATCGACACGAGCTTTCTTCACTTACCAATATCTATCCAGTCTGGTGGTTATTAAAAGCATGTCGTTTGTTCACCTTCATGTCCATTCTGAATATTCGCTCCTCGATGGCTTGAGCAAGGTGGATAAACTTGTCGAACGGGCAAAGTCGTTGGACATGCCCGCGTTAGCGCTTACCGACCACGGTGCCATGTTCGGCTCGATCGCGTTCTATCGTGCTGCCAAAAAGGCCGGGATCAAACCGATCATCGGCGTGGAATCTTATATGGCAGCCCGTTCGATGACCGACCGGGACCCTCAATTCGACAGTAAATCATTTCACCTGCTGCTGCTCGCCGAAAACGACACCGGCTATCGCAACCTGCTCAAGATTGCCTCGGCCTCCCAACTGGAAGGCTTCTATTACCGGCCACGCGTCGATCACGAGTTTTTAGCGACTCACAATGAAGGGTTGATCTGCACGACGGGCTGCCTGTCCGGGGAGGTGCCGCGCGCATTACAAGCTGGACAGGATAAGAGAGCGGTCGAGCTGCTGGATTGGTATTACGAGGTCTTTGGCCCGGAGCGATTCTTCTTCGAACTGCAGCATCACGATATCCCCGAACTCGACGACATCAATAAGAAGTTAGTCGAGCTGGCGAAGCGCTACGAGGGCCGCTTCGTGGCGACGAATGACGTCCATTACGTCGACCCGAGTGATGCCGAGCTGCAGGATATCTTGCTCTGCATCCAAACCGGCTCATTGCAGGCAGATCCCGACCGCATGAGAATGACCGATACTTCCTATTACATGCGTTCGCCGGAAGAGATGCAGCATCTCTTCGGACATATCCCCGGGGCGATTGAAAACACTCTGTGGATTGCCGAGCGCTGTGAGATCGATCTCGAGTTCAAGGGCTACCATCTCCCCGAATTTGAGGTGCCGGAAGGTCACACCCCGGATTCCTACCTGCGAATGCTGTGCGAACAAGGGCTCAAAGAACGCTACGGACGCTATACCGACGACGTGCTGGTTCGAGAACGGCTCGATTACGAACTCAAGATCATCCACGAGATGGGTTTTGATACCTATTTTCTGATCGTCTGGGATCTTTGCCGCTATGCTCAAGAACATAACATCTGGTACAACGCTCGCGGCTCGGCAGCTGGCTCGATCGTGGCCTACTCTCTTGAGATCACGATGGTCGATCCGATCGAGCATGGCTTAATTTTTGAACGATTCCTCAATCCGGGGCGTGTTTCCATGCCGGATGTCGACCTCGATTTCCAGGATGACCGCCGCTCTGAGCTCCTTGAGTACACTGCGAATAAATACGGGCGCGATAAGGTCGCTCAGATCATCACGTTCGGTACACTTGGCGCGCGGGCCGCAATCCGTGATGTAGGTCGCGTGAAGGATATCCCACTCCCGGAGGTCGATCGCGTCGCCAAACTGGTACCCAATATCCCGGGGAAGCCGGTGTCGATCTCGGATGCGCTCGAGAATGTTCCTCCTTTCCGTGAACTCTACGAGGAGACCTCCTATCTGCGCGATCTGATTGACACGGCCAATCAACTCGAAGGTGTCGTGCGCAATGCCGGGACGCACGCGGCGGGTGTGATCATCACAGACAAACCGATCGTTGAGTACATACCGTTGCATAGACCAACCGGGTCCCATCAGGATGACAACCCGATCGGCGCAGTGACGCAGTTTGAGATGCATATCCTCGATTCGCTCGGACTGCTCAAGGTTGATTTCCTGGGACTCTCGACGCTCACTGTCATGGCGCGCGCGTGCAAGATGATCCGTGAACGGCACGGCGTTGAATTGGATATCAACTCCATCCCGGTCGACGATCCAGCTACGTTTGAACTGCTGGGCAAAGGTGATGTGCTCGGTGTCTTCCAGGTCGAAGGCGTGGGTATGCGCCGGTATTTGATGGAGATGAAGCCGCGCGAGCTGGCAAATGTCATCGCGATGGTCGCCTTATACCGGCCCGGGCCGATGGAATTTATCCCGACCTATATCCGGCGCATGCACGGGCTCGAACAGCCCTCCTATCGTCATCCGACCCTGGCGGCGATTTTCGAGGAGACATACGGGATCCCGGTGTATCAGGAACAGATCATGTTTGCTGCCATGGAGATGTCTGGCTATTCTGCTTCGGAAGCTGATGGTCTCCGCAAAGCGATCTCGAAGAAGAACGCCAGAGCACTCGCCCGGCACAGGGAAAAGTTTATCCAGGGCGCGGTTGAGAACCAAATAGGTAAAGAGACCGCAGTGGCGGTCTTCGATGATTGGGAAAACTTCGCCCGTTATGGGTTTAATAAGGCACATGCTGCCGATTACGGTGTGATCGCGGTTCAGACGGCCTATCTGAAGGCCCATTTCCCGTTGGAATACATGACCGCGCTCCTGTCGGTGTTCAAACAGGACAGCGACAAGGTCGCCATCTACATCGCCGATTGCCGCCGGATGGGTTTCGACGTACTGCCGCCGAATGTGAACTCGAGTGACTTTGATTTCTCAGCGGAGGAGACACCGGAAGGTAAACCTGCGATCCGCTTTGGCTTGGGTGCTGTGAAAAACGTGGGCCACGGCGCAATTGAGACCATTTTAGAAGCCCGCGAAGAGGCCGGTCCTTTCGTGGGTTTGGAGGATTTTGCAAGTCGCGTTGACCTACGCGCTGTGGGCAAACGTGCGCTTGAATCGCTCATCCGCGTCGGTGCACTCGACGCGCTTGGCTCACGCATCGCCATGCTGGATGCACTCGATCGGATCAGCGCGCTGTCAGCGGCTCACTTTAGAGCTTCTGAGGTCGGTCAAATGACCTTCTTTGGTGAGGAGACGGGTGTTGAGGATAGTCTGCAGCTTGGAGCGGTTCAGGCGAATGTGCCCAAGCGCCGGATGCTGAGATGGGAGAAAGAATTGCTCGGTGTGTATGTCTCCGATCATCCGCTTACACCGCATCTGGACGCGCTCACCCGCGTGGTGACACATTTCAGCGCGGAACTGCCCGAGGCTCAACATCAGCAGAAGGTTTGCGTCGCTGGCGAGGTCAGTCACATTCGCCCGTATCGCACGCGCAGCGGGCGTGAGATGGGCTTCGTGACCCTGGAAGATCTGCAAGGCACGATTGAGCTGGTCATCTTCAACCGGGTTTGGAAGGAGGTCGTAAAATGGTTGGAGCAGGACACGATCGTCGTTGCCCAGGGTAGGGTCGACAGTGAGCGGGGTGAGCCCAAGATCCTGGTTGACAGTCTGACGCTGGACATTGAAAAAGTCGAGCCGCTTGAAGGCATTCCTAGGGTGAACGGGCCGAAGTCAAGTATGTCCGTCAGCGATAATGAAACTCTCTCGAGCCCGATGCCGCAGGAGCCTTCTGAGGTACTGCATACCGAAATCGTGCTGCCTTCGGCAGCCGACGAATCGATGCCTGTCGCCAAAGTGGAAACACCCCAACCAGAGCCTTCAGTTGCCGTGGATGAGGATCATCCAGTGAGTAAACCTTCCGGCAATGGTCAGGATGAGGAGCGGTCCGATCAGATGTCTAAGCCAGAGGGACAGGTCACTATTGACGCTGAGTCGCACATGATCACAATCATGCTCGAATCGTCTGGTGACCGCCACAGAGATTCGCTGCGATTGAGGCGTGTGCACGGGCTGCTGACCTCGTTTCCAGGGAATGACCATTTTGCATTCTTGCTTTATGAAGCTTCGCGTCGCTATCACTTAGAATTTCCCAACTCCACCACAGGATATTGCCCCGAACTGCATGGTCAGCTTGTCGACCTGCTGGGTAAAGATGTGGTGAGAGTAGAACCTTTGAGGATCCAATGAACATTCAAACATTAGGCGTTCTGACATCTGGTGGGGATGCTCCCGGTATCAACCCGGGTATCCGGGCGGTGGTCCGAACGGCACTGTACAACGGCATGAATGTGATTGGTATTCAGGAGGGTTTTGACGGCTTGATCCGCGGGGAGATGAGTCCGCTGCGTGCGCGCGATGTCGGTGGCATTCTGCAGCGCGGCGGCACGTTCCTGCGGACGGCACGCTGTCCCGAATTCAAGACCAAGAAAGGACAGCGCCAGGCGATCCGCGAACTGAACGAATCGAGTATTGATGCCATGGTCGTCATCGGTGGTGATGGCTCGATGCGTGGTGCTCAGGTGTTGGTCGAGGAGGGTGTGCCGGTATTGGGTATCCCGGCTTCGATCGATAACGACATCTGGGGTACAGACATGTCGTTGGGCGTCGACACGGCGCTTAACACATTGATGAATGCCGTCGATAAGCTGCGTGATACGGCTTCATCGCACCAACGTGCTTTTCTCGTCGTCACGATGGGGCGCAACTGTGGCTATCTTGCGTTGATTACCGGAGTGATCTGCGGCGCAGAGATCATCATTATTCCAGAGAATGAAATCCCACTGGATGCGATCGCTCCCGAGATTGAAGCCGCTTACTCACGTGGGAAGACGCATGCCATCATTGTGATGGCAGAAGGCGCTTCATACGATCCGGAGGCTATTCAGAGATCGCTGGAAGAAGCCGATGTCGGCTTTGAAACGCGCGTCACGATCCTCGGTCACATCGTCCGAGGTGGCAGTCCCTCCGCATTCGATCGGCTGCTGGCGACACGCATGGGAGTGGCGGCTGTTGAAGCGCTGCTCGAGGGCAAGAGCGGCGTGATGACGGGTTTGCGCGGCCGTGAGATCGTGCTGCGTGACATCAAAGAGGTCACATCCAAGCATAGGGAGCCCAATCTGAAATTCCTCGAGATTGGCACAATGCTATCACGTTGATAATCACATCCGTGATGTAGCAAATACATTCCAGGAGAGAATCTTTATGAAAATTGGCATTCTAACCGGTGGGGGAGATGTGCCGGGTTTGAACCCCTGTATCAAGGCGGTCGTGAACCGTGTTATCGACGACGGGCATGAAATTGTGGGTATCCGGCGAGGCTGGGGCGGCCTGCTCGAGAGCAACCCGCAGGAACCAGAAACGATTGAGCAGAACACGGTCGCGCTGGACAAGATGCTCGTACGCACGATCGATCGCACCGGTGGGACTTTTCTGCACACCTCCAGGACCAACCCCGGGCGTGTGCGCGCAGACGGTGTTCCTGAATTTCTGAAGGATCAAGCGCAGGGAGAACAACCATACGATTTCACACCGCACTCGTTGAAAGTCCTCGACAAATTAGGCATCGATGTCTTGATCCCGATAGGTGGAGACGACACGCTTTCGTACGCGCTGCGGCTGCATGAAGAGGGCTTCCCGGTTGTGGCGATCCCCAAGACGATGGACAACGATGTCTTCGGAACGGATTACTGCATCGGGTTCTCCACAGCGGTGACCCGCTCGGTCTACTTCATCCATAATCTACGCACAAGCACCGGCTCGCACGAACGCATCGCGGTCATCGAACTCTTCGGCCGTTACAGCGGTGAGACCTCGCTAATCGCGGCATATCTTGCGGGTGTAGACCGGGCGATTATCTCCGAGGTGCCATTCGATCACGAGAAATTGGCGCGTTTCCTGGTTGAGGATCGGCAAGCAAACCCAAGTAATTACGCCATGATGACGATCTCAGAGGGGGCCAAATTGCAGGGCGGCGAGGTCATCATGAGCGGGAAGGAAGACGCGTTCGGACACCGTAAACTGGGGGGCATCGGTGCAATCACCGGCGATCTGATCAAGGAACTCACCGGTGAGAACATCATCTATCAGCAGGTAGCCTACCTGATGCGCTCAGGCAGCCCGGATTCGCTCGACCTGATGGTGGCGATGAATTACGCCACAATGGCAGCGGATCTGGCTGTGAGCGGTTCATCGGGGCGCATGGTCGCGCTTCGGAACGGGATCTATACACACGTTCCGCTAAAGGTGACCAGTGAGGGCAAGAAGAACGTTGACGTCCCCGCGCTGTACGACGAGGAAAACTATCGACCGAAGATCCGTCAGGTGGATGGTGTGCCGATGTTCCTGTACTAGTCACTGTCAGCTTTCAACGCAACGGGACCGGAGATCTCCGGTCCCGTTTTCTTTAAATTGTGAGGTTTGGTTGGTAGCCGGGAGATATCTAGATGCTAAATAATACGCGGCTGCGGCGGTCATCCAGGCGGTGCAATCCGGCTTCCAGCGCCCATTCGACCGCCTGGGCATATTCGGGACTTTGCAGCGGCCGATCGAGCGGTGGATACTCGCGCGCCTTGTAGGCTGGCCGGTATTGGTCCATAAGGTTCAGGTAGGTGTCCTTCGATATTTCGTTGGCGAGAAATTCGACGATCTCCTTCGTACCCGCGATGCCTTCCGGCAGCACCAGGTGGCGTACGAGCAGACCACGCTGTGCGATACCATTTTCATCAAGCTTCAGATCGCCGACCTGCCTGTGCATCTCCCGCACCGCGGCTTGATTAACCTGCGGGTAATTAGGGACATTTGAGTAGCGTTTGCCGTATTTATCGCATGCGTACTTCATATCCGGCATATAGATGTCGATCACGCCGTCAAGCAGCGCCAGCGCTTCGGGTGAATCGTACCCGCCCGTGTTATACACAACCGGCAAGGAGAGCCCCTCGTCTACGGCCAGATCGAGCGCTTCAAGGAATTCTGGGATGATGTGCGTGGGCGAAACGATGTTAATGTTGTGGCAGCCCGTCGTCTGCAGCTTGAGCATCATCTCGGCAAATTCTTGAGAACTGACCCCTCGCCCAGTGTCAGCCTGACTGATATCCGCGTTCTGACAGTACTTGCAGCGCAAGTTGCAGCGGCTGATAAAGATCGTGCCTGATCCGCGCCGGCCGCGCAGCGGATCCTCTTCCCCATGATGGGGACCAAAGGATGCGACGCGGGCGCGTGTGCCCGTATGGCAGCCTCCGAGCGTATTGCGGCGGTCGACGCGACAGTAGCGGCCGCAGAGGTCACAGGAGTGCTCATGTAAGCGAGCCTGTCGTGCTCGCTCGCTGAGCAGCCCCTTCTTATGTAGTGCTAAGTAAGATGGGGAGAAAGTCGACATAAGCCCATCATAACAAAAATGGTCTAGATCGGTGAAGATTATCTGGTGAGTAACCTGGTACCGGAGTATGGTCCGAAGCTTGCATCTATGTCCTCTGGCGAGGCCCAATACGCCGCCGGACTACCTGGAGGGACCACAACCATGAGGACGATGACAGAATCAGGGGGAGCGGTACTTGCCGATCGCATTCAAGAGCTGCCCGATCCGTACCGTGGGAACGCGATCGAGTGGCTGCAGCTGTGCACGCAGACACAGATGATTGACCTCGAACGGGACATCGAGAATTTTCTCGATACGTTGAATCCTGCCGTACGGGCGAAGTTTATCTTCCAAACAGGAAAGTTGCTTGAAAAAGCGCTGTTCTATTTTGGAAGGTCCTGACGGATCTATCCATAAACAAACGTAGGGGCGGGATCACCCCGCCCCTACGTTGATTCTTGATGAAGTTCCTATTGAACTGTGACGGTGCAGTTGGGCACAGGCTCTAGGTTCGAGCCGGTTTGGACGAAATCGGTGCCGTTCCAGGTGTAATCCAGGGTCATGTACTCACAGGGTCCCAATGGACCATTGTTCACGGTGCCCAGTTTGCTCGCTTCCCGGAAACGGATCGCATCCCCGATCTTAGACCACTCACCATAATAGCCCTCGTTAGAGTAAACCTGGGACATGCCGGCGCCGTTCCAGACGTGCACGCTGAGCTCGAGCCAGAGCTGCGGGCCTGAACTGCGGAATGGGACCACGACCAGTTTCTGGCACTCACCAAACTGGTAGTAACCTGCGTCATCGCTGAGCTGCCGCAGGTTGGGATCACCGCTGGATAAATTCCACACATTGACCCAACTGGAGCCATCCCAATTGTCGACCGAGATCGTCTTTCCACTGGCGCCCTGGTCGGTGATGCGCACGCGTTGGTAAGTTCCATCGCAGTTCAGGCTGAGCCCTCCGGGAGGCGCGGTTGGCGTGGCGGCCGGTGGCTCCTCCGTTGGACTGACCATGGCTGGGGGCGTGGGGATGTCGCCGGGCTGACCGTACCAATCGCAGATATCGATGCCGGTAACGTTTGCTCCGGCGGTGACCTGAAATTGGATCAAGCTGTGATCGGTGCAGTTTACCGATAAACCGCACGGCACCGCTTGTGAGTAGCTCCCGCCCAGATCGAAGCCTTCGCGCCAGGCGTAGGCGACGTAGGTGCCTGGTGGAAGCTCGGTCGAATATGTTCCGGTCCCATCGCTATGATCGATGGTGACGACGTCGGCGCCGTTCACCTCTTCGAAATAAAGCGTCATCGGTGGGAGCGGCGGTTCTGAAGGGTAGCAGACCTGGCCGCTGACCGTTCCCGTCACGGAGGCTAATGTTGGATCTGCGCTGGCTGGCGGCTCGGTCGCCGGAGCCGCAGTTGGCTGTGCAGCCAGCGTGGCGGCGACGGAGGTAGCGACCTGGTCGCCGTTTTCTCCCGATGGCATATTGCATGCTGCGAGCAGGACGAGCAGGGTAAAGATCAGCAATTGGCTCACAAAGCGTGATTTTTCTTTGGTTGTCACAGTTCCCTTCCTGTTGGTCTGGCAGGCTGGGCGAACCTGGTTGATTAAAGCACCATATGAACAAGAAGCAAAGATGAGATCGAGGAGATGCACTAATAGCTTCTGCCTCTGCTTTGCGTGACTCCCTACAATCAACATGATGAGCTCCGGTATTGTTTTGTGTCAATCGACCTCCGCCCGCGTATTGGACTTGGCGGCTTTCAAAGGTGATGACACCGGTGGCTCTTTCGACAACTATCCAAATTGCCGGCTTATTTGTATTAACTATAGAGGCGCCTATAGAGTCGTTGAGAATTGAGAAAACTTATGGATGAAGAACGTCGTGCGCTTGTACAGCTCAAGCAAGGGGATATCAAAGCTTTAGAACCGCTTGTCAGGTCCTACTACTTCGAGGCTGTGCGTTCCGCTTTCCTCATCATCGGGGATCTGGCACAGGCCGAGGACATCGTACAATCGGAGTTTCTATCGCTCGGGAAAAAAATTCAGAGCTTCGACTTGCAGCGCTCGTTCCGCCCCTGGTTTATGCGTTGCGTCGTGAATTCCACGCTAAATAAGAGGAGGCGCAACCAGCGCTTGCTATCCCTGGATGCCGCCCTGGAGACGAATTCGTTGCGGGGGGCTTACGTGAGCATTGCGGAAGAGGTCGATCCAGAATCTGAGGCCGAAGCCAGTGAACTCAGGCAGAGCGTATGGAATGCTCTGGAGAGGTTAAGTCCTGCTCAAAGGGCTGCCATCGTTCTGCGCTACTACCTCGAGTTGAGTGAAGCTGAGATGGCAGCCAGCATGGACGCTCCGACGAGCTCGATCAAGTGGTGGCTGCACAGCGCAAAGCAGCGCTTGCGGGAGCTGTTTATCCCAGAAAAGAGTGATCGTGGAAGTGGTCAATCGAAAGATCGGGAGCAATCCTATGGATGAGAAAAGAATGACGCAATTTTTACATGACATCGCGACGGAGGCAGTGCCGGCGGATAAAGATCCCTGGACGGCATTACAAACAAAAGTTGAAGCGGAGCATTCAGGTATCGACTCAGGCGTAAGACAGTCGAGGCGGGGTCGGGTTCAGGGAACCGGTCGTTTGAATCTGGCTAAAGTACTGGCTGTCATCGCTATTGCGTTCATGCTAATGGTCGTGGCGATGGTTAGCCCGCCCCAGGGGAGAGCATGGGCGCAGCAGATCGTAGAGCTTTTCAGCAGAGCGGAGGCGCTGTTCTTCCCACTTTCCGCCGAGCAGATCGAGGGTGCTAATCAAGCGCAGTTCGATCAACAGCGGGGTGTCACGCCACCAACCGCAGCTCCACCCGAGACGCTCTTATTCTTCGATGAGAGTTGTGAAAGTGATGATCCTGATCTCAATTACCGATGCCAGTTAGAACAGGCTGAGGGGGAGGTGGGGTTTGTGATCCTGCTGCCACCCTTCGAAGATTCAGGTTTGGCGATAGCGAGCCTGTCAGTGGATACGCTGACAAACACGGTGAGGGCCGGCTATACGTATGAAGACTATCCTGAACGCGGTCAGGGAGTGTGGATACAGCAGGGCCTCGGTGAATTTCCCGTTGGAAGTGACTGGGAGAAGGTGCCCTTCGAGTTCATCGAGTCAGTGATGGTGAACGGCGAACAGGCTGAATTTGTTAGGGGCACTTTCGTTGCTAAGCCGGGTGCCGAACAAGCGACATGGTTGGCAGATGGCCCCATGGCGCGCCTGCGCTGGAAGCACGGTGAGCGTTGGTTTGAGATCTCCAAAGCAGGAGCGCCTGAAGGCGTCAACTTCATGGACCGTGAAGGGATGATCCTCCTGGCGGAGAGCCTGATGGAACTCGAAGAAACAAGATGACAGGATTGCATCAGACAGAGAAAACTGAGCAAATTTATGAAAAGAAAACGCCCGGATAGGCGTTTTCTTCTTTTTTGGAAATGGCATGCTCGAAGGTGGACAAATTCCCGGGGGGAGCGGACTATAACCAGGACGGCTCCTGGTAGGTTCCAAAGACATCCCGCATGACGTCGATGACCTCGCCCAGAGTCGCATACTTGTGGACGGCGTCGACGATAAATGGCATCGTGTTCTCGGTGCCCTCACAGGCGATGCGCAGGCGGTCGAGCGCCTGACCGACGGCGGCGTTGTCGCGCTCTTCACGCAGCTGCTTCAATCGGGCGGCCTGCTTTTTGTACCCCTCTGGATCCATCTCCAGCAGCGGAATCTTCATGGGTTCACCGTCCTGGAAGGCATTCACGCCGACGATATAGCGGTCATCCGCGTCGATTTCGCGCTGATAACGATATGCTGCCTCCTGGATCTCGCGCTGGAAGAAGCCGGTGTTAATCGCCGGCAAAACGCCGCCAAGTTCCTCGATCCGCTTGAAATAGTCGCGTGCCTGCGCCTCGATTTCGTTGGTGAGTTTCTCGACAAAGAACGAGCCGCCCAGCGGATCGATGGTGTTGCTGACGCCCGATTCCTCCGCCAGGATCTGCTGCGTCCGAAGCGCGACGGTCACGGCGTGTTCAGAGGGCAGCGCGAGCGCTTCGTCCATGGAATTTGTGTGCAGCGACTGTGTGCCGCCCAGAACCGCAGCCAGTGCCTGTATTGCCACGCGCACGATGTTGTTCTCTGGCTGTTGTGCAGTTAGGCTGACACCCGCGGTTTGAGTGTGGAAGCGCATCAGCCATGAGCGTTCTAGTTGGGCCCCAAACTGATCTTGCATGGCGCGGGCCCAGATGCGGCGGGCGGCGCGGTACTTGCTGATCTCTTCGAAGAAATCGTTGTGGGCGTTGAAGAAGAACGACAGCCGCGGTGCGAAGTCGTCTACGTCCAGGCCGCGATCGATCGACCAGCGCACGTATTCCATCCCGTCTGCTAATGTAAAGGCGAGCTCCTGAGCGGCGGTCGAACCGGCTTCGCGAATGTGGTAGCCAGAGATTGAAATCGTGTTCCACGCCGGAAGGTGCTCGGTGCCATATTCGATCGTATCCACGACGAGACGCATCGAAGGCTCAGGCGGGAAGATGTATTCCTTCTGAGCGATATATTCCTTGAGGATGTCGTTCTGGGTCGTGCCGCGCAGCACTTCTGGATCCACGCCCTGCTTCTCAGCGGTGGCGATGTACATCGCCCAGATCACGGCGGCCGGCGAATTGATCGTCATGCTTGTGGAGACCTTGTCGAGGGGAATATCCTGGAGCAGGATCTCCATGTCTTTAAGTGAGGAGACCGCAACCCCGCATTTGCCAAATTCGCCCAACGCTTCGGGCGCATCGGTGTCGTAGCCCATCAGTGTTGGTAGATCGAACGCGATCGAGAGGCCGGTTTGCCCCTGGTCCAGCAGGTATTTGAAGCGCTGGTTAGTTTCCTCGGCCGTGCCAAATCCAGCGAACATGCGTTTGGTCCACATGCGTCCGCGGTACATGGTGGGGTGGATGCCGCGTGTGTAAGGGAATTCGCCCGGAAGCCCAAGATCCTGCATGTATTCCATGTCGGCGACGTCAAGTGGTGTGTAAAGCCGATCTACGGGCTCAGAGGAGGTCGTGATGAACTCGTCACGGCGTTCGGGACGCTTTGCGAGGCTCTTTTGAAGTGTGGTTTCTTCCCACTTTTCTAAAGCTTCACGCAGGGCTTTGAGCTGTTCTTGATCGAACATGCATCCTCTCCTGTGGCGAATAGGTCTGAATGAGGTGGATTATAGCATGCGGAGGCCGGCGCAAATGCGCCATTACGCACAAAGGGAAGCGCCTTGCAAAAGGCTTACAGACCTCACAGTGGAGGCAGAATTTGTGTAAGAATGGGGTCAGCTAGGGTGAGAAAGCGGCTTCTCGCGCCATGCCGATCAGCCGCACTGGGAGAACATCATGGATAAGAAAACCAAACTCGGAATTGTTCTACTTGGATTAGCCTGGCCGGCCATCGGTCTGGGTTTCCTGGCGCTGCATTTCGATTACCTGCCTGCCGGGCTGAACCTTGTCGCGCACGCGCTAGGGTTGTTCCTGTCTGGAGTCTTGAGCGGTTTCCTATATCTAACCGTGAGGCGGGTTTTTGCGACGGTGCTCAGCCGCAGCCTTCTAAACCTCGGCTATCTGCTTTTCGCGCCGGTGGGATTGATGGCTGCGCTGCTCGCCCCCGGGATGATGGAGGAAGCGGGTAGCCCATCATCGTTCATGCTGATGACACCGCTGATGATCGTGCTCTACAGCAACACTGCAATTGCTGCCGGTTTAGGCTTGACCGGCAGCCTGGCAATCGTCGCGAGCATCGTCGCAGAGCGGTTCCAGCCACAAATGGATCCGCTCAACGACCCAAAACAATTACAGAAGTAATCGGCTACTCCCAGCCGTTACCTCACCCTTAGCCCCGCCATTATTGGCGGGGCTTTGGGTTAAAATCGGATCAAATCGCAGGGAAGGAACAGCGTTGATGAATGAAAAAACCTCTGGATTGAGCGCCAGCGCGCGGCGGGTTCAGGACGCGCTTGATCAGAAGAGTGTAGAGCTCGAGGTCGTCGAACTGCCAGCGAGCACGCGCACGGCTAAAGATGCGGCTCAGGCCGTGGGCTGCGAGGTTGGTCAGATTGCCAAGTCGCTTGTCTTTAGAAAAGAAACCTCAGGAGAGCCAATCCTGGTCATCGCCAGCGGTTCCAATCGTGTCGATGAAGACTTGGTGGAGATGCATCTGGGCGAAGCGGTTTCGATCGCGACTGCAGATTTCGTGCGGGAGACGACCGGATTCGCGATTGGAGGCGTCCCGCCGGTGGGACACCTCTCAAAGATGGACGTCATTATGGATGAAGATCTTTTCGGGTTTGAAGCGATCTGGGCCGCAGCGGGGACCCCGCACGCTGTCTTCCGGTTGGAACCTGAAGTTCTGGCTGAGATAACAGGTGGGGTTGTGATGCGCATCGCCAGTGGGTGAGAAAATAGTCCCCGGCACTGTCACAGTGCCGGGGACTGCACCATCTCCGGGTCGCCCCTATCGAGATATGTTTCGAACCTGTTAACGCTCTGTCTCGGAACGAAGCGCCCGCAGGAAACCGACCATGCCTGCGGCGGCGACCTGACCTTGTTCCAGGGCACGGTCGGCGAGTGAGCGGGCGCGCTCGAGCCGGATCTGAGGTTCCTCAAAAGTCAATTCATAGAGCTCCACCAGGACACCGTGCGTGCTTTCCGGGTGGATGAACGCAATGCGCTTTCCGCCGGTGCCCACGATCGCCTCTTGATTGATCAAGCGAATATCTTTGGACTTCAGTTTCTCAAGACAGGAATCGATGTCGTCGACCTCGAAACATATATGGTGCACGCCCGGGCCGCGCTTCTCTAAGTAGCGTGAGATGCCGCTGTCCTCGGTGGTCGGCTTGACCAACTCCACCTCGGCCTCGCCCACGGGAAAGAAGGCCACGACGGCTTCCTGATCGGGGACATCTTCGACGTATGCGAGCTCGAGACCCAGAGCGTCGCGCCAGAAATGGAGTGTATCCTCAATGTTCTCGACCACGATAGCGACGTGATTTATGCGTTTAATCCTACCCATTGGCACCTCATGCGATGTTGTTCACCCCGATTGTAGGTTAAATTACACGGCAGTAAAGTTTACAGGGTCGTGATTCTCGGGTGCCCTTTGTCAGAGTGTGGAGGGCGGGCGATACTCTCCCCAGACTGTGCGTAATCGGTAGCAAATCTCACCGAGCGTCACGTCAGATTCGACCGCAGCGATGAAGAGCGGCATCAGGTTCGTGTCCGACCTCGCCGCGGCTTCGATCTCATCCAGGTGGCGCTGGACGATCTCTGCGTTCCGCCGTTCTCGCAGCCTGACCAGGCGCTCATGCTGTCGATCCTCGATCATCGGATCTACTCTCAGAACCTCCAATTTTGTCGGTTCACCGGAACGATGGGCGTTCACGCCGACGACGGTTTGCTCGCCGGCTTCGATCTTTTTCTGTGTCTGGTAGGCGGCTTCGTGGATCTCGCGCTGGATGAATCCGGCTTCGATCGCTGCAAGCGCGCCGCCCATACCGGCGATGCGATCGAGATACTCTTGCGCCTTGCTCTCGATCGAATCGGTCAACTGCTCGATAGCATAGGAACCCGCAACTGGATCGACCGTATTCGCCACCCCCGATTCATGGGCCATGATCTGCTGGCTGCGCAGTGCCACGCGGACCGCCTCTTCGGTGGGAAGCCCCAGGGCTTCATCCATGCTGTTTGTGTGCAGCGATTGGGTTCCACCTAACACGGCGGCCAGCGCCTGCAGCGCCACGCGCACGACGTTGTTGGCCGGCTGTTGCGCCGTCAACGTCGATCCCGCCGTTTGAGTGTGGAAGCGCATCAACCAGGAACGCGGATCTTCTGCTTTGAACTGTTCCCGCGTGATCCTCGCCCACAGGCGCCGCGCCGCGCGGAATTTGGAGACCTCCTCCAGGAAGTCATTATGAGCGTTAAAGAAGAACGCAATCTGAGGCGCCACCTCGTCGACATCGAGTCCCGCTGACCGGGCTGCCTCCAGATAGGCGATCGCGTTCGTGAGCGTGAACGCGACCTCCTGAACAGCGGTGGAGCCGGCCTCGCGAATATGGTAGCCGGATACTGAAATGGTGTTCCAGCGCGGCACGCTCACCTGGCAGTACTGAAATACATCCGTGATCAGCCGCATGGCTGGGGTCGGTGGGAAGATATAGGTGCCGCGTGCGATGTACTCCTTGAGGATGTCGTTCTGGATCGTACCGCGCAAGTTGGCGACCTCGACACCCTGACGCCTGGCGACGGCGATGTACATTGCTAAGAGTATTGCCGCCGGCGCGTTGATCGTCATGCTGGTTGATACACGATCGAGAGGTATAGACTCGAAAAGCTCGGCCATGTCCTCCATGCTGGAGATGGAGACACCGACCTTGCCCACCTCACCGGCTGCAATCGGATCATCGGCATCGTATCCAATCTGGGTTGGAAGGTCGAAGGCTACAGAAAGGCCGGTCTGCCCTTGATCGAGCAGGTAGCGGAAGCGTTTGTTTGTCTCCTGGGCAGTTGCATAGCCGGCGTATTGGCGCATCGTCCAGAGACGGCTGCGGTACATGGTGGGGTAGACCCCGCGTGTGTAAGGATATTCCCCCGGGAAACCAAGATCCTCGAGGTATTTTCGCTCCTTGGGCGTGTACACTCGCTCGATAACCTCACCGGAAATGTTCTCAAATGTATCTTTCCGCTCCGGAAATCGCGCGAGCGTTTCGCGCAAGGTTTCACGTTCCCAGCGATCTTTCTCTTGCTCGAATTCCTCGTTATGCATGCATCACTCCAGCCGGCTCTGAAAGGTGTTCAATGATTCTGGGATGCGCTCGCGTGTGGCTTCATCCAGCCCTTCAAAATTATGGAAGGTTGCATCGTCGAAGTCAAAATGCAGGTTCTGCTTTAAGCGGTTGAATAGTTCGAGATAAGTCGTCTGCACGCGCTGGTCCCAATTGAAGCCTAACTCAGCCGCCTGCTCCTGAACGCTCTCGAGCGAGTCGGCCTCGATCTCCACATAGCAGCCAAAAGGGAGTTCGTCGAGCATGATCTTTGAATTGTTTAATGCGAACGTCTCACGGAATTTCTCATATTCATGCATGACGATGTAGCCGAGAGCTTCCAACAACCTGCGGGCTTGCTCGAAATCATCGACCCGCAGCTCGATCTCGATGCGACTCTCGAAACGCTCCACACCGCGTTTGTAGGTCATGGTCACATCGCGGTCCTGACGCAGTCTGAGAACCTGATGAGAGGTAGTCAGTGAGCCTGCCAGGTCGTCGAAGCGCAGGTTGCGTTCGAGCATACGTTCCTGGATCAGCCGGCCGCCTTGCGCCAGGAGCCTTTTCCTGATTTCAGCGAGGTGGGGGAGTTGGAATTTTGCTTCGTATTCCATAGATTGATTACCTCGCTCAGCTAAGCGTCAAAAGCACCTGGTTCTGGTCGACGTTATCTCCGACATTCACACGGATTCGGTTTACGATCCCGTCCCGGGGAGCTTTGAGTTCGTTTTGCATTTTCATCGATTCGAGGATGATCAGGTCATCGCCGGATTTGATCTCCTGACCTTCCTCTATGGGGATGGCGACGATCAACCCCGGCATAGGCGCCTTGAGCTGATACTCACCTGATTGGACCGCCGCGCCGCCGCTGCTCTGACGCAGACGGCGCTGACGTTCATCCTCCACGACGAAGTCAAAAAGGCGACCACGCAATAGAACCTGAACGCCGCGATCGGAGGGGTATACAAGGGCTTCAAAAGATTCGCCGTTCAACAAGAGCGTATAAACGGGCTGATCGCCGACAGATTGAAAATCAGCCTCCACTGGCTCGCCATTAACGACTAACTGGTCGTTTGGTCTAATCTCGATCTCAAAGGATTGGTCGTCTACGCTGGCGATGTACTTCATCGCACCTCCACACACAAGCAACTGCTTTTCTGCGCTGCCGTCAACATACGTTGTAAGCTCACCGGTTCATGCGCTCCCAGCGGCTGACCCATTTCCAGTTGCTGGTATCGCGCTCGCTGCGGCGGACGATTTGTGCCGCTTGTTGTCCCTCACGATGGGCGACGAGCGCAGCCATGACGGCTGCAATCGTCGTCAAATGTTCGCGCTCATCTTCAGGCGTATCCATAGAGAAGCGCTCCTCGACGAAGCGGGTGTCGAAAGAACCGGCGATAAAGCGGGTCGAATCCATGATGTTCTGATGGAAAGGGATGTTCGTCTTCACACCCAGGATGCGGTATTCCTCAAGGGCACGACGCATGCGCAGGATGGTTTCTCCGCGCGTCTCGCCCCAGCAGATCAACTTCGAAATGAGCGAATCGTAAAATGGCGATATCTCAAAGCCAGCGTATACACCGGTATCAACCCGCACACCGGGACCGCTCGGCGGGATCACACTATTGAGCACACCGGTTGAGGGTATGAAGTTGGCGTAGGGGTCCTCGGCATTGATGCGGCACTCCATCGCCCAGCCGTTCATCTGGATGTCTTCCTGCGTGTAGCGTAGTTTGCGGCCGCGTGCGATGCGGATCTGCTCTTTGACGATGTCGATACCGGTGATCTGCTCGGTAATCGTGTGTTCCACCTGGAGACGGGTATTCACCTCCATAAAATAAAACTGGTCATTCTCCGCAAGTAAAAATTCTACGGTGCCTGCATTGGTATAACCAACAGACTGGGCGGCTTTGCAGGCGACCTCACCCATACGCACGCGCAGCTCGTCGTTCATAAATGGAGAGGGCGACTCTTCGAGCAATTTCTGATGTCTGCGCTGCAGCGAGCACTCGCGCTCACCGAGGTGGATCACGTTGCCCTGGGTGTCGGCCAGGATCTGGAATTCGATGTGGCGCGCTCCTTCGATAAGTTTCTCAAGATAAACATTGCCATCACCAAAGGCAGCTTCGGCCTCACGACGGGCGGACTCGAGCAGGCCGGGCATATCCTCCAGTTTGCGCACCTCGCGCATGCCCTTGCCGCCACCGCCCGCGGTGGCTTTGATCAAAAGCGGAAAGCCGATCGCCGGCGCCAGATCCAACAGATCCTCATTACGCAGGTCGCCTTCGCCTTCGGTACCTGGCACGACCGGCACACCGGCAGCTGTGACGGTCGCCCGCGCCACAGCTTTATCGCCCATGGCGGCGATGGCGGAGGGGCGTGGACCGATGAAGATGAGGCCAGCATCCTCCACAGCCTGGGCAAAATCGTCACGCTCAGCGAGGAAACCGTAGCCGGGATGGATCGCTCCAGCGCCACTCTTCTCGGCGATCTCGATGATCTTGTCGATGCGCAGGTAAGAATCTCGCGCGGCAGCCGGACCGAGCAAATAGGCCTCGTCCGACTGGCGAACGTGCAGCGCGGTGCGGTCTGCTTCTGAGTACACCGCGACGGTATTCATACCCAGTTCTCGACAGGCGCGGATCACGCGCACGGCGATCTCTCCACGATTTGCAATCAAAACTTTATTGAACATCGCCCTCCTCAATCACAAATCATACGCGCTGCTGTGTCAGAAAGTCCAGCACACGCTGGTTGAATTTATCGGGGATTTCATGCGGCGGCATGTGGCCTGTCTCCGGTATGAGCCACAATTCACCTCTTTGAACACCTTCGGCAATATCCCGGGCGTGATCGGGCGTGGCATGCTCGTCCAGTTCTCCCTGGATCACCAGAGTCGGGCAGGCGATCTGTTCGAGTCGATCGGACATATCCAGCCTGGATGGATCGCTGTTGAGCCAGTGGTTGATCCATAACTCCACCAGCGCTTCGGCACGCTCGCCGTGCTCTCTCTGCAGCGCGATGGAAAGCGGTGGCTGCCTGGTTTGTTCTGCAATAGATAGGAGGCCATCCCGCATCTTCTCTTCGTAGTAGATGTGCGCGGCGACCACGACCATACGGGTGATGCGCTGTGGCTGCATCGTCGCCATGAGCAGAGCGATCGTACCCCCGTCACTGTGGCCAATCAGCGCAGTGTGATCGATATCCAACAAATCCAGCAGATGAATGGCCTCGCTTGCATCGTCCAGCAGGAAGCGCTGGCTGAAATCCGGACGGGGATCGGAGCGACCGTAGCCCCAGCGATCGTAAACCAGGACCTCCCAGCCAGCAGCTACCAGCGCAGGTATTTGCCGTCGCCAGGATCTCACCGAGCCCAATCCGTGGTGAAGCAGGGTTAGCGTGCCGACCCGGGGGGAACCGTGACGTTCCCAATAAAGTGCATGATCCTCAACAGGTGTTGTGCCTGCACTGAAGGGCTGTTTCACGACGCTGCCTGCAGTCATTTCCACGTTAGAGCGGTATGTTGCCGTGCTTCTTCGGCGGGTTAGAATCGCGCTTGTTTGCCAGCATCTCCAGGGCGTTGATCAAGCGGGGCCGGGTGTAGCGCGGCTCGATCACATCGTCGATATAGCCACGCGATGCGGCGATATAGGGATTGGCAAATTTCTCGCGGTATTCCTCGACCAGTTCTGCCCGCCGTTTGTCAGGATCCTCGGCCTCGGCGATCTCTTTCCGGAAGATGATGTTCACGGCACCCTCCGGTCCCATCACGGCTAGCTCGGCGGAAGGCCATGCAAAGTTGAGATCGCCCCGGATGTGCTTGGATGACATAACGTCATAGGCGCCGCCGTAGGCTTTGCGCGTGATCAACGTGATCTTCGGTACCGTCGCCTCGCAGTAGGCGTATAGCAGCTTGGCGCCATGACGGATGATGCCGCCGTGCTCCTGTCCGGTGCCGGGCAAGAATCCGGGCACATCCACAAATGTGATCAGCGGCAGGTTGAACGAATCGCAGAAGCGCACGAAGCGGCCTGCTTTATCCGAGGAGTTGATGTCGAGCACCCCGGCGAGAACAGCTGGCTGATTGGCGATAATACCGACGCTGTGGCCTCCCAGGCGTCCGACGCAGGTCACGATATTCCTTGCGTAGTTCTCATGAACCTCCATGAACACGCCGTCATCGACAATCATCTTGATCACTTCACGCATATCGTATGGCTTGCTAGGATCTTCCGGGATGATGTTATCCAGCGCTACCTCCGTGCGCAGCCGGTCATCGGAAGTGGGTACGAAGGGTGGATCCTCCATGTTGTTCTGGGGCAGGTAGGAGAGCATGACGCGGATCATGTAGAGACAATCGGCTTCATTCTCCGCTACATAGTGGCAAACGCCCGATGTGCTGGCATGCGTGTCGGCGCCACCAAGTTCCTCGAAGGTGACGTCCTCGTGAGTCACGGTCTTGACAACATCCGGACCCGTCACAAACATGTAAGAAGAATTTCTCACCATGAAAATGAGGTCAGTGAGCGCCGGTGAATAGACCGCGCCTCCGGCACAAGGTCCCATGATGGCGCTGATCTGGGGGATCACTCCGGAAGCGAGCGTGTTGCGCAGGAAGATATCGGCATATGCACCGAGCGATACGACACCTTCCTGGATTCTGGCGCCACCGGAGTCGTTCAACCCGATCACCGGCGCCCCGTTTTTCATCGCCATGTCCATGATCTTGCAGATCTTGGCTGAGTGCACCTCGCCCAGACTTCCGCCGAATACGGTGAAATCCTGTGAGAACACATACACGAGACGGCCTTCAATTGTGCCCCAACCCGTGACGACGCTGTCCCCGAGATACTTGCGCTTGTCAAGACCGAAGTCGGTCGTGCGATGAGTGACGAACATATCCGTTTCACGAAAGGAGCCCTTATCAAGCAGAAGATCCAGGCGCTCACGAGCCGTGAGCCGGCCGCGATCATGTTGTGCCTGGATGCGCTCTTCACCCCCACCTAATTGGGCCTTATCGCGTTGTTCGTGTAAGTGATCTATATTTGAGGAATCGCTCATCCGGCATTTCTCCTAAAGAAATTATGGACACCAGGACGGGTTAGAAACAGCAACAACACGATCGTTAACCCGAGTGTCGCGGCAATGTTGAATGTTCGTGCTTGCAGTGCGTACTGCGAGCTGCGCATAACCAGGGTATCGAAGATTTGAAACGCAGCAAAGAGCAGAGCACTCCATTTCACCAGTGGTAAGGCCCAGCTGCGCCCGATCAGCATGCCTGTTCCAGCGACCAGACCGATCGTCCCCCAGAAGAGATTCTTAATCAACAAATAACTTCTTGGAACGGTCAGTGAAAGGTCTGGAAGCGAGAACCAGGCGATGACGCCTGTAAACTGCCCTGCTGAGAAGATTAACACTATGATGGCAAGCCAGGTTACGATCTTAGGTCTATGATTCGATCTCAATGACGATTTTCCCCATCTGATCTCCGGCTTCGAGACGACGCTCGGCGTCGGGCGTTTCTTTGAAAGAATAGGTCCGATCGATGACGGGTTTAAGTTTGCCCGCAAACACCAGCCCCATGACGGTATCGAAATCTCGCAGCGTGCCCATAGATGAGCCGATGATCGAGAGGTGCTTGCCGAAGATGAAGCGGTTATCGATTTCAAATTTTGCGCCGCCGGTATTTCCCACCGTCAGGATGCGGCCGCCCTTCCTTGCAGATCGCATGCTCATCATCATGCTGCCAGCCCCGACGTTATCCACGACGACATCCACCCCCTTGCGGCCCGTCGCCAGATAAACGGCTTTGGACCAATTCTCCTCTTCTGAGCGATTGATGAGCGTGTCGGCGCCCAGCGCTTCGGCCAGTTCCAGCTTCTCCTCGCTTGAACCGACAACGAACACCTCTGCACCGGTCAACTTGGCGATCTGGATGCATGCTGTGTTGACACCGCCTGAAGCGCCAACGACGAGGAGGCGCTCGCCCGGGCGCAGATCGCCGCGCGTGATGAGCGAGTGCCAGGCGGTCAGGTAAACAAGGCTGGCGGCCGCAGCGGGTGCAAAATGCATGTCATCGGGAAGGCGAAGCACGTTTCGCGCTGGCACGACGACATACTCAGCAAGCGTGCCGCGAATGGTCTCGCCGAGCAGGTGCCAATCTCGACAGCGGTTGTCTTCGCCGGCCAGGCAGAAATCGCATTTTCCACAGCCGATGTTGGCATTGATGACGACCCGGTCGCCCCCCTGAATATCCTCGACGCGACTGCCAACGGCTTCGATAACACCGGCGCCATCGGAGCCGGATATATGCGGCATGTCAAGCTTCAACCCGGGCCAGCCATCGCGCACCCACAGGTCGACGCGATTCAGCGCAGCGGCGTGCAGCTTGACGAGCACCTCGTTGGGACCTGGAACCGGGGTGGGGAACTCTTCGTACTGGAGAACTTCAGGTCCACCATGTTCGTGTAAGAGCATCGCTTTCACAGGCTGAACTCCTTTCGGGCACCAGTGCTGTCGAGATAGGGAGGTCTGCGACCTATAGAGTATAGATCAGAAGGAGGGCGCGCAGATAATCCTGAACGTAAATCTGTGTGTAAGAGTCCTATTAAGGCACATTTGTGCGCCATTCAGAAGATCGACGGGGTGGTTCCGATGATCTTGAAGCGAATGCTGAGAGGTAACTGCCGCCGAAAATGCGCACCGCATCAAACGGGGTGTCTCAGCGCAAAGTTGGTCCTCATTCGATGGGTCTGGTGCGATGCCAGTTCAGCTCGCGGATGTGAATCTTAAATGGATCGCCGGGTATGAGGCTGAGGATTTCAATGCGCATTTCCAGGATCCCATCGATGCTCTCCTCGAAGGACAGCGTGACGGTGGGGTCATCCGGTAGGTCCTTGTAGGTCTCTTCGAAGTGTAGTGGATCAGGAGTACTCTCAGTTTGAATATCTACACTGACCTGCATATCCATGCTGCCGGTAATCAGGCTGATCCCCGATAGAGAAGTCGGCTCTTCAAAAGTGAGCGTGAACATCGCCGGGTTTGCGGAGTGCACACGTGCCAGCGTGAACTGATCGTCGTCGAAAATGTGGTGAAGCCCACCCATATCCAGGTAGGGGTAGCTCACCTTAATCGTTTGACCCTCCCATTCTGTAGTGCCCTGGCGGGGAATGGTGCGCTCTTCCTGTTCCTCGGCGAATATTCGCCCGGCCTGATTTGAGTAAGCGAATGTCGTGACGTAGAAGCCGGTGCGGTCATTGGGGAGATTGATGCTATCGAGGATTTCGATGTCAGTGACCTTGGGGCTTGCAGACAGCTGCTGAAACTCTTCGGCCGTGAGGATGAAGATCATGTCCTTGTTCAGTTCCATCTGCTGGTCGAGGAACCCATCGGCGTTGCCGATGTAAGCAGGTGAGCCATCCGGTATGAAGAAACGCATGAGGATATCCGTGCCATTTGACCAGGTCGAAGAGATATAGACCGTATGCTCCGGATCTTCTTCCATAATCTCTTCAGCCGTGTGAAATACCTGTCGCGCGCCGTACTGCATACCGCCCAGACCGTAATCCTGGAACCAGGTGGGTCCGTTTGTCAACGCATCCCAGAGCATGTAGCTGTTGAAAAAGACGAGCACAGAAAAGGTCAGCCAGGCGATAGATCGCTCGAGATGGGCTTTGCTGAGGCGCGTCAGGAGCGCTGAGATGCCTACCGTTGTCAACAATGCCACGGGAAGCACGAAGATCAGCACGCGCGTTATTCCTATCCCGACCAACGCAGCCCCGAGCGGTGAAAGCAGGGCGAGGGCTAATGTCGTACGGTAGTGCGGTTTATCAAGATTGAGCAGGCTCAGCCCAAATCCAATGACCAGGAATGGCGCCATCAATGGTGAGATGTGGCCATGACCTTTCATGATATGTCGGTTGAGTTCACGACCCTCCGGTGCGAACCAGAATCGCGGGTCTAATCCGCCAAGATAGATTTCGACAAAGCGCGTGAGCTTGGCGCGCAGCGGGAGGTCGTAGAGCCAATAGGTATCGAGCATGCGCAGGTGGAAGTAGGTCTCGTCACGATGGACGAGTTGGAAGCGGAGGTAGGGCAGCGTGAAAATTAACGCCAGCAGCAGCCCGCCCAGGACGGTTCTCCGATGTTTGAAGTGATAACGGATGTCGATCAGGAAGAGCGCCACGGCAAACCCGATCAATGCAAGCTGACCGCCGCGATAGCTGTAGAAGGCCAGACCACCGGATAGAACGGCGGCATATAGGAAGCGCGGTTGGTCCTGCCGGTAGCGCAGGTAGAAGTAGAGCATCCATGCCATCAATGCGACGAAGATGACCGTCTCAAACGCGGTACGGGAGTGTAAGAACCAGGCAGGTATCGCAGAGAAGACCAGCACGCCGGCCCACCAATGCTTGGAACGGAACGAGTCCCTCAGGATCAGCGCAACGGCTGCGGCTCCGGCCATGCCGATAAGGACAGAAGTCGCCCGAGTGACGAACACGCTCTTGCCAAACAATATGTATGGAATGACCTGGGCATACACGCTCAGGCTGAGGTTGAACAGCCAGGCATTCTCGAAATATGTGGGCAGGAAGACGCCATCGTATCCGTGGAAACCATCCCGGACCAGGTCTGCTGCTAAAACCGTCTGGACAGCTTCATCGGTGAAAAAGTAAATCGGGAACTCCCGCAGACCGATCAGGCGGATGACCAGGTAGGTGATCAGCGAGAGGCCAAAAAGAACGTAATGTAGCGACCCCGGATGGAACGCCATTCTGAGCAGGACGCGCGTCGATTTTACCCATTGAGACAACGCGGTCTGCATATCGCCAGGTTCCGGGTCGAGCTCGGCAGCGGAATGAGATGGCGCACCTGCAGCGCTGTTCCTCCTTTTGAACCTGATCTGTGAAAACCAACGTGCCTCGCTGATCCCTTGAGACTGCTTTTTAAGATAGTCGCGCGCCTTTTGGAGCGCTTCGCGCCGGCCCTCCTGGTCCCTCAATCCCACGAATGCTTCGAGAAACGGGAGATGGCGAAGCAGGCGTTCCTGCCAGACCCAGATGGCCATCACAAAAAGCGTCAGAGAAGAGAGCGTGAGCCCAGTAAGAAACATGCTCGGGCGGTACACGAAATCGTATTTCGTCGCGCCGGGGAGGATCCGCGTCGCCATAAGTCCAGAGACGTTTTCGACATTGCTCTCCTCACCGTCAACAAAGACCTTCCAGTCAGGATAGTAGGAACTAAGGATTATAAGTGTATTGCCCGGTTCGCCAGGGTGAATGATTTCGATGGAATTTGTCGTGGCATATGGGGTTACTGCTTCCTTGATCTCATCTTGGCGGATCGGCCCTTGCTCAAATGGAGCGTTCAACACATCCGATGGCACGATAAAAGCGAAAGGCAAGCTTAACGGGAGTTTGAAGATATCATGCTCGTTGATCGAGATGAGCTGCTCTATCGCTTCAACCTGAAGCGCAGGGCTCTGGGGCGATTGAATAATGTAATTGGCTGTCGCCTCGACGGGTCTGCTGTATGACCACCTATTGACATGGACGCGTCGGATCTCGGTGAAGTGATACCATGGATCAATGAAGCGCAGGTTGTTTGCGATCAGAGCTTTGTGGCCGTAGTTATTGGGGTTGTGGCGCACGTAGTAGACGCCATCCTCGTTGTCGCGCAACCATGCTGCAGCTTGGTAGACAGCGCCCTTCCTGTCAACTACACGAACAATCGGCCGGTGGGTCAAATAAAGATCCAGGAGGCCGATGCCCATAATGAAGATCAGCAGTGCCTGAGCCAGATGAACGCCGCGGTACTGCAGCATCTTCAGCCAGCTCCTTTCCGAACCGGCAAGCAACCCTTCGATCCATTTCGACAACTCATCAAACACGATTGCGCTGATCACCAGCAGCGACATGCTGGTCAAAATCAGAATGCGCAGAAGGTGGCGGAACTGCGCCAGGATTTCCAATCTGTGGAACAGGTCTCGCCAGGGCAGGTGGTCCACGCCGATCCAGAACACAGAACCAATCAGGATTAAACCGAAAGGCAGCAGCCATTTCTTTTTTCGACGTACCGCCAGCGGCAGGAATATCAGTGCGATGAACGGGGTGTAACCGATGTAGGCGTAGAACTCCTCGCGCGCCGGGAGGATGTCAAACGCGTCTGGCCTGTATCTATCCCTGGAGGTCAGGTCCAGGAAGATTTGTCGGAGGGTGTGCGATCCGACGATGTCACGGGCTTTATTGACGTAGGGCCGGTACTCGATCAATGGGAGCAGTTGAATGGCGATCAATCCCAATGCGAGCAGGCCGATCCAGAATGCGCTTCGAAATTTTCGCCGGTCGATCCTGATCCGGGGGGTATTATCGCTTAGCTGCACAATCTGGGTGAGGCTGAATATAAGCAGCGCCAGCAGCGTGAAGAAACTATAGTAGACGTTACCGGAAAAAAAGAGCAGGGCCAGCGAGAGCACGGTCAGCGCAGCCGCGCTACGTTTTCCGGTTTCGAGCGCCCGCAGGTAGAAGGCGATGGCCCAGGGGATCCAGGCGAACCCGAGAACAAATAGATACTGCCCCTGGAAGAAACGTGCGATCGGCTGGCCGGCAAAGATGAACATCAAGGCCAGCCATATACGCGTGACTCGTCTTAGCCCCAGGGTGACCCCAAGAAACCACATGCCCAGCGCCGCGAAAAAGAAACTGAGCAGGAGGCCGATCCTGAACCCGGCAGTCACGCCAAAGAGCAGCACAGGCAGCGTGACGAGCGGGTTGTAAGCGTGCAGCATCGGGTCAGCTACGTAGGGATGTCCGGTGTCGAGGTAGGGGTTCCAGAGCGGGAAAGCCTCATGCTGGCGCAGCGATTGGACAAGCGTCCAATCCAGGAATTGGAACACGTCTGCTTCCGGCCCGGGTAGCATTGATTCTGGGCTGAAGTCCAACAGCCCGGCGCAGAAAATCAGCGTGATCAACAGCAGCGCGCTGATCTCGATGAGCGCAGATCGTCTGGATAGATCGCTTCCGAGGTGGTCGATGGGGTT